>DUML01000121.1 GCA_012839895.1 Peptococcaceae bacterium
ATTAACCTTGTCGGTAACAGCAATTATGTAATAATTATCAATGACACGGGAACCGGAGAAAGAGATAAAGACATTCTAATAATCAATGCTACAGCAAATAACGACCAAATACTAATCCGGCATAACTTTATCGCCCTGATCAATAACGGAGTCGACCACGACGGAGACGGCTATGCCGATGTGGAGCGCATCAATTATTATAATAATCCGACCTTCGATGAAGATACCCAGACTTGGTTAGGCTGCACCTTAGAAGAAATAATCATCAACACCTTGGCCGGAGATGACCACGTCCTGGTTGACGATACCAGCACTAAATTTACAATCAATGGCGGCGAAGGCAATGATAAATTCCAGATTGGCCAGGTCTTTAACTCACCGCGGGATGCAGAAGCGGGAGTAGCCCCCGAAGACAGATTTGAAACGGTGAGGACTACCCAGGGATACCTGAGCAGAGGCATCAGCTTCGGGATGGAAATATTCGGTGGCAAAGGTAATGATGAATTCCTGATCTACCATAACAAAGCCGAGCTTACAGTCCACGGCGAAGACGGCGATGACAAATTCCTGGTACGAGCCTTTGTAGTAATCGATGGCAGCGGTGCTCAGGATAATACCAATATTGAAACAGGCGACGGCAATAACGAGATAACCTATGCTCTTAACGCCCCGGTTAACATAGACGGCGGAAGTGGCCGGAATGTCCTAATAGTCCTATTAACAGAATACGATGATCAAGTAGTAATTACTGAAGATAAAATCTACGGAGCCGGACGTACGGTTAAATATGTTAATATTCAACGCTTGGAAATTGACGGCCTGGCAGGGGACGATGTCTTCTACGTTTTGAGTACAGCTGAAGGAGTAGAGACCATCCTAATTGGCGGGCTGGGCAGCGACACCTTTATAATCGGCGGCGACGTACCGCATAATGTGATCAAAGATGAAAACGGAAATTATATCAATGACTTCACTTCCCCACATGATACCCGGACAATCAAAGGAAAACTGATCACAATCGGCGGAACAGTAGAAGGAACAGATCACTCTTTGGCAGAAGCAGTTACTCTGCCTACCGAGACAAATCAATATATTCCAACCGGTGAAGTCACAACTTCCACCGGCAATACCATAACGGACGAATCCACGGACTTCTCAGGAGTATTCTCTGGAAATATCGAAAATTACTTTGTAGGAATTCTTGATGAATTTGGCCGAATAACTCAGATTAGACGAATTGAGTCTTGGGAGGGACATACTTTAACATTAGATAAACCTTGGGATGAGTTGCTTGCTCCGGGAACGAAGTATGTTATCTTACCCACCAGCCCCACCTTGTTTGTAGATGAAAGCACCCAAACCGATATAGTTAAGGTCTATAATGACGGATCTTCAACTCCTGATACAGGAACCTTGACAGAAAACAAACTCACCGGCTTGAACATGGTTGAAGAAGGTATTAAATACACCGAGATAGAAAAAATGTTCATCTACTTGGGACAAGGAAAAGATACCTTCAACATCCAAAATACCTCCTCAGGAACCTATACTGAGATTCACGGCAATGACGGCGAAGATATATTCAATATAATTTCTACCGGCGATGAACTGGTAATTCACGGAGGAAATGATAACGATAAATTCAACATCAACTTCATCAGAGATAATTTGACAGTTTACGGCGACAGCGGAAATGATGAATTCAACGTAGCATTTAACGAGTTCTCAGAAGGCAATGTTCACTTAAACGGCGGCACAGGCAATGACACCTTCAACGTAAACAGCAATGCCACAGGTATTTCTCTCGTCATAAATGGAGACGAAGATAACGACACATTTAACTTGGAGAAGACAAAAGACAATTCGGTCTTTAATGGCGGCAGCGGCAATGACTTGTTCAAGATAATCTTTGCAGCTCCCGTGCCTAAATATCTCACCCTAAACGGCGATGCCGGAGACGATATTTTCCGCTTTGCAGACGGAGTGGTATTAATAGGAGAAATCAACGGCGGACAGGGTGACGATACCTTAGACTTCCTCTACTATGATTACTCAACAGCCAGACACGTCTACATCGAGGGTTGGAATAACAATGAAGGCTATAGCGGTACCCAGGAAGCCATCAGCAACGGATTTACCGGAATAACCAGAATAATCGGATCCCGTGTTACCGGAAACGACGGTGACAAACTGTACGGTATCGTAGACCAGCCCGGAGAATGGGTCCTGGACGGCAATAACAGCTACTATAAGGTAGTTGGAGCGGAAGTCAGCCTGAACTTTATCAACTACGACCTCCTTTATGGCGGTGAAAAAGACGATAGCTTCACCATAACCGGAGAAGAGTACGGACGTTTGTACGGCGGACCGGGTAACGACATCTTTATCATGCTGGACGGAGCTACTTTAGACGGTAATATTGACGGCGGCGGCGGTAACAACACCCTGGATTACCGGACTTATACCAGCGATATCTATGTCAATCTCTCCGAATTTAAAGCCACAGGCATCTCCAACTCTATTGTCGGCATCCACAACGTCTTTGGCGGATTAGGAGATGACCATATTATCGGAGATAACGGCGATAATATCTTAGGCAGTAACGGCGGAAACGATATCTTAGAAGGCCGCTATGGCAATAACATCTACATGATCTTTGAAGGCTTTGGCACTGTCCGGATCATAGAAACCCTCCTGGGCGAAGATACCTTAGACTTTAGCAATGTCACCTCAGATCTCAACTGGAACTTGAAAGAAAAAACCGTAAACAGCTTGGCTCAAGATGGCGAAACAGTAGTCGGAACAGTGATTTACGGAGCCCTAGACGGAGAAAAACAAACTCAAGGAGACAGAATAAAAACTCTTATCGGCGGCCAAGGAAAAACCAGATTCGTGTTTACTGACGGATACCGGTTACCTTCCGGAACCCGGATAGACGGTGGAGTCGGTACAGGCATCCTGGACTTCAGCAATTACGGCCAAGTAAGTGACGTAAGACTAACCGGTATAGATACCGAAGGCTTCAGCGGAGAGCAGGCGGCAATACCGGGCGGATTTGTAAACATTAAACAAATCATAGGAAACGTAGGCACTACAAACACCTTGAGAGGAACGGACGCAGACAGCACCTTTACCTTTGCCAAGGTTCTGGACGGTACTACCGGTAAATACGTAGATCTCTACACATTTACCATGAAAGGTATAACCGATGTAGCATTGGTATTTGAAAACTTCCAGCACCTGATAAGCGGAAACGGAGACGACACCTTCAAATTTGTGAATGGCGGCAGCTTTACCGGAACCCTAGACGGCGGAGCAGGAACAAACTGGCTGGATTATTCTGAGTACTATCCAATATACAAAAACGAAGACGATAACGACGACACTGACAATGGAAATAACGGCAAAGAACAAGAAGAAAATACAGGAGTAACCGTTGACCTGGCGGCAAATCTTATCCCGGGCTTAACCGGAACACTTTTGAGAGTCAAGAACATCATTGGCTCACCCTATGACGATATCTTGCTTGGCGATAATTCACCTAACATCCTAATCGGCGGCCAAGGCAAGGACCGCTTAGAAGGCCGCGGCGGCTATAACACCTATATCTTTGCTGAAGACTGGGGAGAAGATACGGTCCTTAACTCCTCCGGTCAAGGAGCCTTAGACTTCAGCACAATAGATAAAGACCTGACCTTACACCTAGAAGGCCTGAACACGGTACGCTACGCTAATAACCTGGTGACCTTTGAAGGAATAAGCTTAATTAAGACGGGTTCAGGAAACGACAGGATTAATATTAGCGGTAACTACAATGTGGATATTGACAGCGGAGACGGCGAGGACACCTTCAACTTCGGAACCGGGGCAGCCTATAACGGAAGAATAGAAGCAGGCGCCGGGGACGACATCTTCAACATTGCCGGAGACGCCCTTGTCAGAGGCCAGCTTAACGGCGGCTTAGGCGACGATACCTATAACTTCTTAGACAGCGCCAAAGTCTTGGGTACCATAGACGGCGGCGAAGGCTTGAACATTCTGAATTTCAACGGCTACGGCTCAAGCATAACCGTAAGATTGGCAGCTTGGCAGGTTGCAAACCAAGCCGGGACAGTTTTGAATAAATTTAATAATATCCAAAAACTAATCGGCAGCGATATAAACGGAGAAAACGATACAATCGTAGGTTCTAACGAAAATACGACCTTTACAGTCACCGGCAATAATGAAGGAGAAATTAGTTGGAGCGCAAACGACCCAACTACCGGCCAAACAATAAATTATGTATTAGAATTCTCTGCTATCGAGAACCTAACCGGCGGTAGCGGCAATGACACCTTTGCCTTTACAGCAACAGGTTATCTGACCGGCAATATTAACGGCGGAGCAGGAAACAACTGGCTGGACTACAGCGGTTATCACGACGGAGAAGGTAAGGGTGTAACAGTAGACCTCAGTCAAGGTCTGATTCAAGGCTTAGGCGGTAGCTTAACAGCGGTAAACAATATCTTGGGTTCAAATTACGACGATACCCTGATCGGCAACTTAGAAAACAACATCATAAACGGTGGAGCCGGCGATGACATCATTAAAGGAGTAGGCGGCAACAACACCATAATCGGCGGAGCAGGAAACGACCACCTCTATGGCGGCAGCGGCACAGACACCTTTGTCTTTGAGGAAGACTGGGGTCAAGATACCTTGTATGATTACGAAAACGCAAACGGAGAAACAACCGGTAAGGGACGCTATACCTTAGACTTCTCGAGTCTGGTATCCGACCTAACCCTAGTTCTGGATAAGAATGATCTAGGAAAAACCACTCTCCTCATAACCGATGCTGCTAATTGGGAAGACCCGGCTCAATTGGCTAACGCTAACTGGATTAACTATGAGAGCAGCTTTCCTGAAGTCCTGAAAGCCGTCTATACCGGCGAAGGCAATGACACCTTTATACTGAAAGCTGACAGCAAAGCTTCCCTTTACGGCGGAGCAGGAGATGACACCTTCCGTGTCGGCGCAGTTACTTCCGCAGCCCTTTACGGCGGCGAAGGAGACGACAAATTCATCTTCCTGGATAAGGCCAAACTAAACAGCACCATTGACGGCGGCAGCGGAGATAACACCTTAGACTTAAGAGAATACACCGCTAACCTGCAAATAAGTTTAACAGCCTTAGGCGAAACCGTTGGCTTCAAAGGAACACTTGAGGTACTTACTTCCGAAGATAACCTTGAGAACCTGTTAAGTGGCTTTAACAACATCACCGTTCTCTTAAGCGGCCAAGGCACAGATACCTTAAGAGGCCTTAATGCTGAGGCAAGCTTTATCCTGGATAATAATGCCCGTTACTTAAGCGGAGGACGGACACTGTACTTCAGCGCTATAGAAACCTTAAGAGGCGGCAGCGGAAATGACCGTTTCGAAATCCACGGTGAGCAGCAGTATGACCTCTACGGCGGCGCAGGAAACGACATCTTTATCTTCCTGGATAACGCCAAACTAAACGGCACCATGGACGGCGAAGGCGGCAATAACACCATAGACTTAAGCGCCTATACCGCGGACCTGCAAATAACATTAACAGGCTTAGGCGAAACTGTCGGCTTCAAAGGTAACCTTGAGAGCTTGTTAACTGACTTCAACAATATCACCGTTCTTAAGAGCGGCCAAGGCAGAGACACCTTAAGAGGCCTTGATGCCGAGGCAAGCTTCATCCTGGATAATAATGCCCGTTACTTAAGCGGTAACCGGACACTGTACTTCGATGGTATAGAAATCTTAAGAGGCGGCAGCGGAAATGACCGTTTCGAAATCCACGGCGAGCAGACCTATGACCTCTATGGCGGAGCAGGAAACGACACCTTTGTCTTCCTGAATCAAGCCAAACTCACCGGAAGAATCGACGGTCAGGAAGGCGAAAACACCTTAGACTACTCAGCCTACATTACTCCAATAGAAATAATCCTCATTGGCA
>DUML01000088.1 GCA_012839895.1 Peptococcaceae bacterium
AAACACACTCCCAAGTGCAAGGTTTTTTATAGGTATTTTGATGTTTCCGTATACTATTTTACCAAAATATAAGGCAAAAACCGAGCGTTTATGCTGGTTTAGCTGTTATTCAGCAATCCCTACTTAAGAAAAAAATCGCCAAAGCTAAAAATCTCCAAGGAAATTGGATAAAGGCGAAAACCCCGGGCATTTTTGTCCAGGGAAAAAATTTTGTTATCACTAGAACCGATCCTAATCCCAAGAGGAGAAAAAGGAAGAGGTTCTTATTTTTTCTAATGTGTTGCCAGAATAAAGGCACAAAAACCAAAGGGACGAGAAACTGTAAACCTAAGTTTAAACTGAGTTTGCCAGGGGCAAACTCAGAAAATAATAACTGTTGAAGTGTTAAGCTCCGCTCCTTCATTACCTTTAAGGAACCCATACCCTCCGGCCAAAATACCGCATAGTCACCCCAAAGCTTATGTTCAAGCAAAGGCCCCAGGTAAAAAAGGGACAAGGCCAGCACAATTAAGCCGGACATTGCCAGAGATTTGATGATTCTAGGCTTAAAAAGCTGTTTAAAATGAGCCAGTAAATAAAACCCTGCCGCCGTCCCGGCCATTACTGCGCTAATATTATGGGATAAGATAAGTCCTGCCAAGCCTACGGCAATTAAATAATCCTTTTGACCTTCCCGGTAAAAAAGCCTATAAAGCCCTTGGAAAAAGATAGGGAAAAATACAAAAGCCAAAGCTTCCCCCATAGCGCCGCGGATATAGATATCTTCCAACCGGTAAGGCGCCGTCAGGTAGAAGGCAGCAGCGAGAAGAGCAATTCTTGAAGAACGGGAAATGTCCAGAGCAAAAAAGTACATAGTAATTCCCGACAAAAAGAGCGTGAGGAAAATGAAAAGCTTCATGGAACCAATAAAGGTCGGAATAAAGATCTTCAAAAAAGCGGGGATATAAGCCGAAAGGGGGGCGTAAAAAATATTCCAGGCATAACCAAAGCCATTGGCAAGACTCGGCCCAATGAGCGGCGGCAGTTGTCCCTCGAGCAGCGCTTCCACAGTGGCCACAGTTTTAAACATATGACAGTGGATATCGTGGGCAGTAAAAAAACCTCTGCTAAAAAGAGGCGAAACAAGTAAAATGCTTATGACCAAAAGAATCACGGTATGGGGCTTGTGGGATTCTTTTTGAACCGTTAAACCATTCATCATTAATTTACCCGCTCAAACTTACTTTCGCACAAAATGCTAAAGAAAAATTCTTTTATTTTTTAAAGTAAGATTTTATTTTAATATTTTTATTATTTAATTTTTATATTAAATCTGTAAAAATAAAATATTATAATTTATATATTATAATTATATAGTTTCTTAATAAATTAATATCCTGTTTTTCCTCTTTCCAAACTATTTTAAGATAAATTCCAGATTTTTTCCTTGAAATGGAACACAATATCTGTTAACAAAATAAACTGAAAAGGGGGTGCCTTATGTTAATCCGCAAAAGGCCGTTAACCAAAGAAGACCTCTGTTTGTTCTTAAATGAACAAACAGCTAAAAATAATTAACAATTTTGAAGCTCGCAACGGCCGATTAAAATCATTTGAGTTGAATTTTACATTTGAGAAGTCCAATTACAGCCTGACGGACCGTGACCTCAATGCTTTCCGGGCCAGAACGCAAAACAAAAATCCAACTGGATATTTTGAATAATCTTTACTTAAAACTCATAGTAAAAATAGAAAAGCAAAAATCCAACCGGAAACAAAGATAACCTTTACTTAAAGCTCCAAAAGACAAAAAAGCAGTGTAAAAAATCCGGCTGGAAATGAAGATACCCTTTACTTAATGCTCCAAACAAAAAATCGTTTTACTAAAAAAGAGCCCATTTTCAAGCGGCTCTTTGTTGTATTTCACTAAATCTATGCCAGATCTATACCAATAACATATCTATTCATATCAATGCTAGTTATTATTTTCCTTCAAAGTGTTGGCAGTACATGTTCTTTATCCTTGCAAATCCGCGCGTATATTTTGGCACTCTCCCGGGGTGTCCTTCTCTGGGTACGAAAATCACAGTGATAGAGCCCAAAAAAGCCTGCTTCACCTTCCAGCCACTCAAAATTATCCATGACTGTCCAATGATAATACCTTTGAACAGGAATATTTTCGCCGATAGCCTTAACCAAATAAGCCAGGTGGTCCACTATGAATTTGGCTCTTTTCTTGTCGGCTTGGTCACTGATCCCATTTTCAGTGATATAAATAGGCAACTGATATTTTAAGAAATACTTCTTACATACCCTGTAAATTCCCTTGGGATAAATATCCCAACCCAAATCGGATTTATCCATATTGCTGTCGAAACGGCAGCGGTGAAAGTAGCAGAAAGGATTAAGGACAAACTCTACAATATTCCTGGTATAATAATTGATTCCCAAGAAATCGGCATAATGGCCGGGTTCATCCTTACCGCCGGCTAACCCCAGCGGAAACTTAAATTTTCCCCGGATCATGCCCTCCAAGAATAAATCATGGAAAAAATAATCCGTAAGCTCCGCTGTCCGTTTGCCGACAAAAGTAAGCCCGTCAAAAACCCGGTGATGCATTGCCGTCCCTACCCGTGTTTCACCTTGGAATCCCCGGTGGGAGCGAATCTTGTGAATTAACCGGTAGACCCGGATATGAGTCTTGATAATCTCTGCAGAAACCCGGAAGTACTTGCGCAAACCTTTTTCTCCCGGTGGAAAAATTCCAATTAGATAACCGAAATTAACAAAAACGTTAGGTTCGTTAAAAGTAACCCATTCGGCCACCAAGTCACCGAAGTTTTCTACCACATAGCGCGCATATTCCACATAATACTCCGAATTCTCCGGCTTCAGCCAACCACCCAGCTCCTGAAACCAAAGCGGTTCGGAAAAATGATGCAGGGTAACCAAAGGTTGAATATTATTTGCCAGTAAAAGCTCCAGCTCTTCCCGGTAATGTTTAGTGGCTTCAGTTGAAAACTCCCCGGGTGCAGGTTGGATCCTGCTCCATTCCAGGCTAAGCCTGTGGGTCTGAACACCAAGGCTTTTTAAAATCTCCGTATCTTCTTCCACCCTATTCCAATGGTCGCAGGCTGTATAAGCGCTGCTGAAATCTTTAATATGGCCTTCCTCACACCACTTGTACCAGGTATTATTTGTATCCCCACCCTCAATCTGCACGCTGGAAGTAGCTGTCCCCAGGAGAAAGTCCTCCCCTAACTTCAAAGTAGCCATAATTTACCCCACTTTTCTGTTTCCGGTAAATATTTCTATTTCTCTATTTTATGAAACAAAAAAGTGGGGAGTGAAAACAAGCAAAAACTTCAAGCATCATTTGTCCGGAGAGGACTGAATAATAACCGTCCTGAAATCACACCCTATGTAAACTTTTTTACCGCTTGCCAGGACTGTAGTATATTCCGCCGAGTCAACAGGCCAATCCTCAACCACCGGCCCTAAAAGATCAATAATCGCTTCCATACCGTTTTCTTCATTCATAATGCTTTCAACTGTAGCATAACCGTAAGCTGAAGAAGCCGTTTCATGGATCTCAAAAGGGACAAGCTCGGAATCATCCGGCAAAAGATCCAATACCTTATAAAGCGTATTCTTCTTCAGGCCATTATCAATCGGTACCATCCACGCTACTACATCATAAACCTTCAATGGATTTACCCTCCTAATTTTTGTATTCAAGAAAATGATTAAGCAAGGCGTTAGGTTTTAATAAATGTTAATTTTAATAATGCTATTTTCAATAAATATTAGCTTTAATAAAAGGTTAGCTTTAACAATAATTTTAATTTTATTCTTAAATAAAATATTACTACTCATATTGGACGGAAGGCAAATCAATTACTTTATCCATCTTCTTTACCGGAGCCCGGCGATGGGCGATCACCAGAACCGTTCGGGCTTGGAATAACTCCAGTAAACTTTCCAGGACTTCTCTTTCCGCCAGGGCGTCAAGGTTAGCTGTAGCTTCGTCCAAAACCAGGATGGGAGCATTTTTAAGCAAAGCCCTGGCTATAGCTACCCGCTGGCGTTGGCCACCGGAAAGTTTATAGCCCCCTTCCCCAATATAGGTATCATAGCCCTGAGGAAGGCTTTGGATAAAGTCATGAATTTTGGCCTTTTTTGCCGCTTCCCACATTTCCTGCTCGGTGGCCGACGGCTTAGCCAGCAGAAGGTTTTCACGGATAGTTGTATTAAAAAGATGGGTGGTTTGCGAAACTACGCCAAACACTTGCCTAATATCTTCAGGCCGGTAACTTTTTAATTCCTTTCCTCCCAGTTTTATAGTTCCAATTTCATACTCATAAAATCGTAGCAAAAGATTAACCAAGGTACTCTTACCCGCTCCGCTGGGGCCGGTGAGAGCAACCTTTTCACCCTGGAGAATATTAAAGCTAACGCCTCTGAAAATCCAAGGTTCCTCCGGACTGTATCGAAACCACAAATCCTTAATCTCTAAAGAATATTGGCCTGTAAGTTCCGGTACAGAAATTACTTTTTCCTGAGTTCCGGTTTTATTTGGATTTGGGTTTGGTTCTGGAGTTAAGGTTGGAATCTTGGCAGTGCTTGAGTTAGGAGTTGGGATTTGAACAGGAACCGGAGTTTGAGTCTGGGGTTGGGATTGTCCTAGGGTTTGAGTTAGAGAAAGGTGTTGTGTTAGTGTCCGTGCTTGGCTTTGAGGCTCGTGTGCTTGAGAAAATAAATAATTAGGGGCTTCGGTAACTTCCCGGAGCCTTTTCCAGGCTGTCCGGCTTTCTTCCCAATAGGAAAACACCAGCGGTAAAGAAGCCACTGCTTCAAAACTGGTTCCAACACACAAGGGGAGCATCGCCAAAAAAATCCCTTCCAACCTGCCGCTGGCGACCATGGGTATGGCAAGAACCAAGACACACCAACCGGCCAGATTCATGGCTATTTGGCTTCCGGCCTGGGTCAAGCCGGAAAAACCCGCCATTTTTCCCTGTAATCGAGCCAGTTTTCCTCCCAGCCCGGCAACCAGCCGTAACTGGTTTTCTGCCTGTCCATAGACTGTAATCTCGGTCATTCCTTGAATGCTGTCCACCAAACGGGCGTTAAGGTCAGCTTTAACTTCCAGCATTTCTTCTTTAAGACCCCGGCTTAATCTTTTTAGTGTTAAAGGAATAATAATTCCGGTTAAGAAATAAAAGACAAGGAAAACAAGGGCAAATTTCAGGTCAAAGTCAGACAAGAAGATAAAAACCCCGATTAATACCAGGAAGGCTGTTAAAGGCGGAGCAAGAACCCTTAGGTAAAAATCTTTTAAAGCTTCCACTTCTCCCACCAACCGAGCGAGCAAATCTCCGCTGCGGTAAGCTTTAAGACAAGCCGGGGCTAAAGGCTCCAGTTTAGAATAAAAATCTATCCGGAGGGTTTTGAGTATTTTAAACGTCACATCATGGGAAAAATAACGTTCCAGATACCGAAAAACCGCTCGGGAAATACCAAAAAAACGTACAGCAACAATCGTAGTCATTAAATCCAAGATAGGTGGATGGAGCGCCGCCCAGGAAATTAAAACCGCTGAAACAGCCATTAGCCCAACATTGCTCACAACGGTCAGAAAGCTGAAAAGCAAAGCTATAACGATCCCCAGCCTGTAAGGTTTAAGCAGTTTAAGCAAACTCAAGAAGTCTTTCATGCCGCACCTCCGTAAGCCTTCACCAAGCGGTAATAAACCCCCCGCCTCTGCAATAATTCCTCATGTTTACCCTCTTCCACAATTCTCCCTTCGGAAAGCACCAGGATCCGGTCAGCTTGGGCAGCCAGAGCCAAGCGGTGGGCGATAATCAAAACCCCTCTAGCCGGCCTTAAATATTCCAAGGCTTCTTGAATCCTGGCTTCGCCGGCCTCTTCCAACCCGGAAGTTGCCTCATCCAGAATTAAAAAAGGTGCCTCCTTGAGAAAAGCCCGGGCTAAGGCCAGCCGTTGGACTTGACCGCCGCTTAAATTTGTTCCTCCCTCGCCTACCGGAGTATCATAACCCTGGGCAAGCCTGCTGATAAAGTCATGGGCTCCTGCCAGCTTTGCAGCAGCGACCACTTCTTCCCGGGAAGCGTCTGTCCGGCCTAACAGGATATTGTCGGCCACCGTCCCCGAAAAAAGATGGGCATGCTGGGGTACCAAGGCTATGTTTTCCCTCCACTTTGTTAACACAGAGCCGGAAGACCATTGCTCGCCCTGCCCTTCGTTATTTGGATGAGGACTGTCCAAGCAGAGGAGAGCGCCTTGGGAAGAGCAAACTATTTTCCCCAAATCCGGCTTGATAAAACCCATCAAGAGGCCTGCAACAGTACTCTTTCCGGCTCCGCTTTCACCTACCAAAGCTACTCTTTCTCCTACAGAAAATTTAAAGCTTACACCCTTCAGCACCTCACCCTGTCTCCGGTCATAAGCATAGTATACATTCTCCATCAATAAGAATGAGTTCTCTGCACACTTAAGCCTGAGCCCTGATAGCCCGTTCTCCATAACCTTAAGCTCTTTAAACTGTTCTTGACTAAGTTCTCTTTTAATATAATGCTTTTCTTTATTTGTATCTTGTTTATTATCCGTTGCTTGAATTTTATCTGTATCTTGTTCTATCTTTGTTTCTTTTTTTGTCCTTTTAACTTTGTTTATTTTTTCTTCTTCGTTTATTTCCTGTTCTCGGTTTGTTTCTTGTTTGTTGTCACTTTCCAAAATAGCATATATACGCTCCGCAGCGCTAACTCCGGCCATCCCGGCGTGAAACTGGGTTCCCAAGAGCCTTAAGGGCAGATAAAATTCAGGGGCAAGCAGCAAGATAAAGATCGCCTCTTCAAAAAGAATCCGGCCGTAGACCAGGCGCAAACCCAAACCTACCGCTACCAGAGCGGTGCTTAAGGTAGACAGCAATTCCAAAGCTAAAGCCGATAAAAAAGCAACTCTTAAGACCCCTAGGGTGGTCTCTCGAAAGCGGTCACTGACCCTGGCGATAACCTCCAGCTGGGCTCGGCTTCTGCCAAAAAGCTTAAGGGTTGTAATCCCTTGCAGGACATCCAAAAAGTGAGCGCTCATCCGGCTTAAGGACTGCCACTGCTTGCGGGAAAGGGAGTCCGCCCATTTGCCGATTAGAATCATAAACAAGGGGATAAGAGGCGCAGTCAGCAGCATAATCCCGCCGGATAGTAAATCTAACGGAAAAACAAACCCCAGGATAAAAAGCGGCACTAAGGCAGCCAAAGCCAATTGGGGCAAATAACGGGCAAAATAGGCCTCTAAAGTTTCCACTCCCTCAACCAAGCTGTTAACCAGTTCCCCGGTACTCTCGTCTTTAATTTTATTAGGGCCCAAAGTGAAAAGATGGCTTAACAACCTTTGGCGCAAATCCTCTTTTATCCCGGCAGCGGTCTTGTGAGAAAACACTTCACTCAACCAGGTCACAACCGCCCTTCCTAAGAAAACTGCCAAAAGAAGCCCCAGCATTATTTTTACCTCTGCCAACCCTTGGCCTTCTAAAAACACCCTGTTAATAATCCTGGCCAACAAACCGGCTTGCAGGACAATAAAGCAAGCGGAAAACAAACCCAGGATAATTGTTAGCCATAAGAAACAGCGTGTTCGCCTGGCTTCTTGTAAAAGCCTTTTATCCAGCACTTTGCTCCCCCCTCCCTTTATTTTAGATTCGAGATTCGAGGTTCGAGGTTTAAGATTTAGGTTTAAGGTTTAGTTTTAAGATTCAAGATTCAAGGTTCAAGTTTCGAAACAGCCTACTAAAATCTTTAAGGCTTTGCTAGAAGAGAGAAAAGGGCGAAGCGCTCTACTTCACCCTCACCGATGGTGCATCCAAGGATGTTATCCCAAAGATATTTTAGTAGAATTCTTTTAATAGTATATATCTTTAACTGTGACCCTTTTCCGGAAGACCCAATAAGTCCAAGCCTGGTAGCAAAGCACTACCGGAACAAGAGTCAAAGCCACAATAGTCATGATTTTCAGTGTATAGGGACTGGAGGAAGCATTATAGATAGTAATGCTCCATTCGGGATTTAGGCTGGAAATAATCACCCGCGGGAAAAGCCCCCAGAAAAGCCCTGCCGTAGCCAAGAGGATAGTCAAGCTGTTAGCCAGCAAAGCCCACCCCCATCGGCGGCGCTTCATGAGGAACACCACGGCAGCCAGAACGGCAAAGGACCCCAGCAGCAAGGCTCCTGCCCCCACCTTGGAGAACAAATCAGTATACACATAAGTCAGCGCCGCAAAGACGGCCACAACCGGCAGAGCAACCCCTCCCGACCTTAAGGCAGCCTTCTCAGCACGCCCGGAGATCGGGCACTCGGTCTTAAGCGCCAGGAAAATCGCCCCGTGGAGCATAAAGAGCATAAGTGTTGTTAAGCCGCCTACTAAAGTATAGGGAGACAAAAGATCCCAAAATGAACCCACATACTCCATCCCGGCATCAATGGGCACGCCCTTTAGCAAATTGGCCAAAGCCACGCCCCAAAGCAAAGCTGGGATTAAACTGCCTATAAAAATTGCCGTATCCCAGGTACTGCGCCAAACTGGGTGGCGGTCTTTGCTACGGAATTCAAAGGCCACACCCCGGACAATCAAAGCAGCCAGGATGATAAACAAAGCCAGGTAAAAACCGCTGAACATCGTCGCATACCAATGGGGAAAAGCTGCAAAAATCGCACCTCCGGCCGTTAACAACCAGACCTCATTGCCGTCCCAGACAGGCCCGATAGTGTTGATCACCAAACGCCTCTCCGTATCGTCTTTGCCCAGGAATGGCAAGAGAATCCCTACTCCGTAATCAAACCCTTCCAATAGGAAGAAACCTATAAACAAAACGGCAATCAAAATAAACCAGAGTATATTTAGATCCATAAGGATCCCTCCTTTACCGCAGTATCCAACTGCAGGCCTAAGCTTTGACCCTCCGGACCCGCTTGGGCATATTTTTTCAAGAGATAGACATCAACAACTGCCAAAACTCCATATAAGGCGGTAAACCCTATGAGCGTCACCAAAACTTCTCCTGCGGACACGGTGGGAGAAACAGCCTCCTCAACCCTTTGCAGACCTTGGACAATCCAGGGCTGGCGTCCAATCTCCGCCATAAACCAACCGGTTGTATTGGCAAGATAAGGCAGGGGAATAGCCCAAATCATCATTTTCAGGAAAAGGGGTTTGCTCTCCAGCTTGCCCTTTATTAAACTATATAAACCGTAGAGGCTTAAGAGAATCATCAGTCCCCCGGCTGCAACCATCAGCCGAAAACTCCAGTAAACCGTACTTACCGGAGGAATATAATTACCAGGCCCATACTCCGCTTCATACGCTGTTTGCAGTTCTTTAATTCCTTTGACTTCCCCGCTGAAACTATTATGAGTCAAAAAACTTAACATTTTAGGAATGGCAATTTCCCTTGTGTTCGTCTGGTTTGCTTCGTCAATTATAGCAAACACGGACAGAGGCGCCGGATCGGCAGTCTCCCATAAAGCTTCAGCCGCCGCCATTTTCATAGGTTGGGCTTTAGTGAGATATTGTCCTTGAGAATGGCCTATCCCACTGACCAAGAGGACACTTAATACCCCGAAAATTAAACCCATCTTAAAAGAACGTCGGAAGAAATCAAGGTTTTGTTTTTTCAACAAGTGATAGGCACTGATCCCCATCACAAAAAACGCGGCTGTAGTAAACCCGGCTAAGACTGTATGCGGGAACTGATACCACACATGCGGGTTGCCCAACAAAGCAAAGAAATCCGTCATTTCAGCCCGCCCATTGTTAAGCACATAACCCACCGGGGCCTGCATGAAAGAATTCGCCACTAAAATCCAGAAAGCGGAGAGATTTGTAGCAAAAGCCACTAAGCAGATTGTAGCAAGGTGCAATTTGGGAGGCAATTTGTCCCAACCGAAAACCCATAACCCGATAAAGGTGGATTCGATAAAAAATGCCGCCAAAGCCTCTACCGCTAATGGAGCGCCAAAAATATCTCCTACAAAACGGGAATAATTGGACCAGTTCATACCGAATTGAAACTCTTGGACAATCCCGGTTACAACACCCATCGCAAAGTTAATCAGGAAAAGCTTACCCCAAAACTTGGCCATTTTCTTATAAGTTTCATCTTTAGTCCGGACATACTGCCACTCCATAATGGCAACCAGCACGGAAAGTCCTAAAGTCAGCGGCACAAAGAGAAAGTGATATACTGTTGTTATCCCAAATTGCCACCTTGCCAGTAACAAGCCATCCATTACTCTTCCCTCCTCACTCTTTATTTAACCCTTTAAATCGGATAGTGTCCTTTCTTGTTCATTTCTTTAGCCTTTATGACGCATTACATGTCTTCCCAAGTACCAGGGAAGAAGCTTACCTATCAGGATTCTTCGCTACGCTCAGAACGACGAGGCGCTACCTTAGTTATGCACTTAGTTTAATTACGAGACACTCCCTCCTTTGCTGTTATTTTTCTGCGCATTTTTTTCGGCCAATTCGGCGAAGTTGTATCTGGCTAATTCCTCTGTAAGCTTGTTTTGAATAGCTTCCAAAGCATTATGAATCTCACAAGTCCCGACTCCGTTTTTACTGCAGTATTTGGGATCTAAAAGACAACGGTTAATGGCGATCTCGCCTTCAATGGCTTTAACCACATCCAAAAGAGTAATGTCTTCCGGTCGTTTAGCCAAACCATAGCCGCCCTCAATTCCCCGGTAGGATTTAACAATTCCGGCTTGAAGCAGGTAACGCATAATTTTTAGCAAAAAGCGCATAGGGATATGTTCGGATTCGGCAATTGTTTGAGCCGGAACAATCTCTTTGGGCAAACTAAGCACTAAATGCATTACGGCCCGGAAAGCATAATCTGTTGCTTGATTAAGCTGCATAGCATACCCCTTTTCTACTATACTAAATCAGTATAGTTTATACTGTACTAATTTGGTATAGTTTTAATTTCAGTATATTCAAGGCCGGTTTATTCTGTCAAGACTTTTACGCAATATTCTGAATTTTTCTTTGCAACAAAAGGAGCCCTGAAAGAAACAAAGGTTCACAAATACTATGAAACAAAGGATCGCGAACACTATTATAGATATTCTTAAGCTATATAGACTTTCTGGGCTATATAGGTATTCCTATGTCCTAGAGCTCAATATAATACAGAATAATATCCCGGTAGCTGCCATCGCCTGTGAGAAAGCCCTTGGGGATGGTCCCCAGTCTTTGAAAACCTATCTTTTCATAAAGATGGATAGCAGCATGGTTCGTGCAGACCACTGCGTTAAACTGCATAATTTTAAAGCCCCGTTTTTTTCCTTCGCTTAAAGAATGGCGCACCAGTTTCTCCCCGATATTTTGCCCTCGTAAGCCTTTTTTCACAGCATAAGAGCAATTGGCTATATGACCGCAGCGCCCAATATTATTGGGATGTAAAATATATAAACCGAGCACTTCTTCACCTTTGACAGCTACCCCGGAAAAAGATTGGGAAGCAAAGAACTCCCTGGCCTCCGGCAGGGTTAACTTCTCCATCTGAGGGAAAGCGTTCGCTTCCTCCACCACCTCATTCCAAATCTCTATCATTTCGCAAAGATCTTGTTCATGGTATTCACGGATAATAACATCCATCTTACCTCATCCTCTTCCTTTAGCGATTTTTTAAATTAATAGTATACAACAGACCAACGGAATAACAAAGAATCAATAATTAAGAAGCTGGAAAAACTAAAACAAAATTAGCTGGAGGTAGTCTTATGGATAATTACAATTATCAACAGACTAATCAAGGCACAACTGAACAGGTTTCCTTTGGCTCAATCCACCATAACTTAGCTGACTTGACGCCAACTTCCTCCGAAGTAGGCCACCTTTGGACCGCTTACCTTGCGGAAAGTATGTCGGTTTGTTTTTTAACCAAATGGTCCAAGGAAGCACAAGATCCAGAAATTAACCAGTATTTGCGAGAAGTGCTGACCACTTCCAATGAGCGGGTTCAGATAATGGAAAACCTCTTTAAAACAATTAATTATCCTATTCCCCTGGGATTTGATGAAAAAGACTTAAATTTGAATGCTCCCCCGTTATTTTCCCAGGCTTTTACCTGTCTGTATACCAGAATGATGCAAAAGATGATCTTGCATCATTACATGTGCGCGGCAACATCCTCATATCGCTCCGACTTCTTGGATTTTTATTCCGACTGTCTAAAGAAGTCGGAAGCGCTGCACAGAAAAGCCACCGAAATTCTCTTAGCCAAAGGGATTTTACAAAAGCATCCCAGCATTGTCCAACCAACATCCTTGGAGACTGTTTCGAATAAGAGTTACTTTGGTTCTTATTTTCATATTTTTGGAGATAAGAGAACTCTTAATGCCATTGAAATAAGCATTATTTATACCATGATGGAAATCAAACAGCTCGTTAAGACCCTGCAAATGGGCTTTAGCCAAACTGTAAAATCCAAAAAAGTTAAGGAATACCTTCTAAAATCAATTGAAATAGGTAGTAAGCAATTTGATATCCTGGCTCGCTTTTTGACTGAACAGGAAGTTGCCCGGCCTTCACTCTCCCAAATCCTGATTACGAATTCTCAAGAGTCCGCTTTTAGCGATAGATTAATTCTCACTCACACCTCCGCTGCCACTGCTTATATAGCTACCGCTTATGGTCTCGGTATGCCTGACCTTTATCGGAAAGATTTAACTGCAGCTCTGATGAGGTTTATTTCTGAGGTTCTGGGTTTGGCTAAAGACGGTGCGGAACTAATGGTCAAAGAAGGCTGGCTGGAAAAAATTCCGGAAACAGCGAACCGGAAACAACTAAGCCATTAGAACCGTAGGAACTTAACGTCGAAAATTAATATTAATCTCATTTAAGAGAGTAAAACCCAGGATAAGCATGCCACCAATTATTTGGCTAATTGATATGCTCTCGTTTAAAATGCTCACGGAAACAAAGACGGCCACAAGCGGATCAATATAGCTTAAAATTGCAGCTTCCTGCCCTTCCAGCTCTCTTAGCGAGGAAAAATATAAGACATAACAAATGCCGGTGTGGAAAAGGCCAAGAACCCAAAGATTAATAAGCCCAAAATTGTTCAAACTGCCGATATTTATCCCGGTAGTAGCCAAAACATATGGTGTTAAAACAATTATTGCGGATAGAAACTGGATTAATGTCCTGTCCAGACCGGTTACATTCTTAATATATTTATTAAGGATAACAACTGAGGCATAAAGTACTGCCGCCCCCAGCCCGAAACCGATCCCTATAAGATTTGTACCTGATTTTCCCGCTCCGCCGGCATTGATAACCAGAATAAGGCCGATGGAAGCCATAACAAAACAGATAATTTTTTTAATTGTTAGCTTTTCTCGAAATAAAAAGGGGCAGACAACCAGGACAATTACCGGGGCGAAATAGTAACTTAAGGTTGCCAGAGACACTGTCGTATATCTATAGGCCTGAAAAAGCATAATCCAGTTAAATCCCATAGCCGCCCCGGAAACAAAAAGCAGCGGTAGGTCTTTTTTTATTTCTTTTATTTTAATTCTTTTACTCCCAACCAGCTTGTAAAGGCTAAGAGCAACCGCAGCTATCAATGCCCGGAATAGGGCAACTTCCCCTGTGGAAAGAGCGATATTTTTCACAAAAATGGCAATAGTGCCAAAAGCGGTCATGGCCAGTATTATTTTAAGTTTAGCCGACATGATCCTTACTCCTTTATTCATCCTCATTGTTTGCTCCACTTGAACAAGCAGTAACAAAAAAAGCACACTCCATCATTTTCAGATCAGTGTGCCGAAAAGTTTTGCTGATTGTTCAAGAAACCTTAAGATCCGCAGCTTCCGGAACTACAGCCAGAGCAATCCCCTTGGTTGGGTGTAAGAATTTGGAATCCGCTTCCTACTTCTGATTCAACATAATTAATAACTACTCCCTCTAAAAAATCAGCGAATCTCCGGTCGGCAACAATGGTAACTCCATAAGCTTCATAAATCTCATCGTCAGGGTTCTTTGACTCATCCAGAGCCAAGCCGAAACTCGGCCCCCCTCAGCCAACGCCAGCAACATAAATCCGCAAAAGCGAATTTTCCGCATTCTGACTGGCCATAATCTCTTTTACTTTTTCAGCCGCAAGTTGAGTAATTTCCAATCTTTATGTGCCCCCTTCCAAGCCGCAATAAATATAATGTGATATTACCAGAACAGGGAATAATTTTCAACCCTCACTCGTTTTACTAGAAGTCGACGAAGTGCTTTTCCCAAAGGCTCCGGATGTCTTCCAAATGGAAGGAATCGGAGTCCAAACCCGTTTTACCTTATTATTGCATTTAGGGCAATTCTCAAGTTCCCCTTCAGATAACTTCCGGTCTACTTCGAACTCTCCGCACATAGGGCATTTATAGGCTTTAATCATGCGCCAAACCTCCTTTTTAGCAAAAATATCAAGACTTATTGACAAAATCCTACAATATTATAGCACTGTCTTTCGGTCCACAAAATATTTTTCTTTACTTCTCTTGCGGCATTAGCAGCCCCAACACTAATGCCGCAACAGCTAAAAGAATAAATAACAGGAAAAGAACATGCATGGAGCTATTTAAAGAAAGCTTAATTAGTTCGGGAGTAACAACATTGCTTTGCACAGAGGAATTATATAAATTGCTGGGGTCTATGCCCTTGATGCCCAACCCAAGAAAAAATTTGGTGATAGAAAGGTTAAAGACACTGCCGAAAACACTAATGCCAATGGTTTGCCCGATGATTCTAAAAAGGGAATTGGCAGCCACAGCCACACCCCTTTGGTTATAATCCACGGACTCCTGCACAATTATAGTCATGGTGGTAAATACGCCGCCAAAACCGAAACCTAAAGTAAAACTAAACAAAATCACTAAAATGAGCAGCGAATCAACCCCTAAGATTGGCAAAAGCATTAAGCCAAGGAGTAAAGCTACATTAGAAGCAATGGTAACTGTTTTTCCTCCGTGTTTTAGGATTAATTTACCTAACATATAGGAAACAATCAGCCAGGAAAGAGACATCGGTAGCATAGCCAACCCGGATACCGTAGGGCCGTATCCTAAAATATTTTGAATATAAACCGGCAAGTAGACGTCCACAGAGATTAAGACGACTGAAGCCAAAAAACTAATGGAATTGACAATGGCGCTTGTCCTGGTAAAAATGGCAAAAGGCATTATTGGTTCTTGCGCTTTTCTTTCGACTATATAAAACAAAAATAAAAACAAAAAAGTTGCGACTAGGGATATTATGGTAAAAGCGCTGGAGCGGGAGTTTTCACCGGTTAAAAACAAATTGATAAAGATAAACATAGCTACCGATAAAGTGATAATTCCGGGGTAATCGATGGGCTGTTTTTTCTTAATGAGGTCTTCCTTCAGAGACCTTTGGAGAAGCAGCACAGCTAAGAGCCCGAAAGGCACATTGATAAAGAAGATCCAATGCCAGGATAAGAGGTCAATTAAAATTCCGCCTAGAAAGGGGCCTGCCAAGCCGGCAACTCCCCAGACCAAACTCAAACTACCCTGAACTTTAGACCTTTCTTCCAGGGCAAAAACATCGCCTACAATTGTCATGGTAATAGTAAAGATTGAACCTGCGCCCAGCCCCTGAATAGCCCGGAAACCAATCAGCATGTACATACTTTGGGCTAAACCGCAAAGAACGCTCCCGGCCAAAAAGATGATTATTCCTATGGCAAGGATATTTTTCCGGCCGTAGAGGTCGGCCAGTTTGCCGCAAATAGGGGTGGAGATTGCCGAGGTTAATAGATACACTGAAAAAACCAAGCTAATAAGTTCAAATCCCTGTAAATCCCTTACAATAGTCGGGATAGCCGTAGTCACGACCGTGCCTTCAATTGCCGCTAAAAACGTTGCCAGCATTAACGATAAAACTAGACTTTTCTTTTTGATGTCTGACATTTTTGTGTTCGTCGTATTTATGTCCATCGTTTTTATATCCATCGTTTTGACCTTTACCATAAATGCCTGCGATTTTGTATTGTACGAACTTTCTTATTCTATACTATTTCTACATAAAGATGACCCTTGTACCCTGGTAATACATGCCCTAATATCAAAGTACCCAGCCTACAATTACTATGGCGACGGATTGTTCCGCTTGACTTCCGGTACATTTTCAGATACAGGTAATTGGAAGCAAAAATACAGAGAGTAATAAAGAGGACATAAAAAATATACCAAGGCCCTTTATGAATAAAGAGGATTAGGAAAAGCCCATTTGTAGTGAGCTCCACACTTTCATAATAAAGATGATGTAAATGATTTGAATAGCGAAGGATTAAAGTCAGGACAGGAATTGATAATAAGAATACTTTTGTCGATACAGTTAAAGGCTTATCGTTGTATTCCAAAGTAAAAAGAATCCAAAAAGCAGGTATAAAAGGTAAACCGATATACTGAAATAAATTCCAAAAAACCATTCGGTCCAGAGAATTAGTGTACAGCTCCATACCGTAGCCAAAAGCATAAATAGCGACGCAAAGGGCTAAAAGAGAAAAATATTTGGCATTGCGCCCCGGTCTTCGGCAGGCATAAACGAAGACAGCCAGATTAAAAACAGCGGATGCTAATAAGAATCCGCATAATATAGTTTGAAGGTAATCCATAATATTAACTCCTGTTTTCGCCCATCTCGTTCATTTTGCATTAAATACTAACTATGCCTGCCCTGCGCAGTCCCTCAAAAGTTATATCGTCCGAACCCTATACTTCTTTTCTCAATCTCCATGCTGCTCATCCTGGGCAAAAGCTTCTATTTTATTAACTTGCAATTATTATATACTGCTATTTTTCAAAATTACAATTGATCATTAACCTTGCATAAATTATTTTTCAAATTGTCAATAACCATTAGGATAAGAAAATGAAAGAAATTTGCGAAAAAGCGTAGATATTCTTGATTATCCTCTATTAATCAAATAAAAAATCCTTAT
>DUML01000089.1 GCA_012839895.1 Peptococcaceae bacterium
GTAGTCGGTTTTAAAGGTGGAATAAACCTGCGCGGGGGTGAGCGGCGTCATCACACTGGTCATCGGGACGGTCACGCCCGCCACTGCCGTGAGGTGGGTTACGCTTAACTTCTGCCCGGCAGCGTCAAAATCATATCCTTAAATTTTTATCTAATTATCTTTGTTTGGGCTAGTAGCCAGTTTCCTTAACAGTCCATTGAAATCATTACTTACTAAAATTGCTTCTTTGCTAGACATACCAATGAAAGGCATTTCATAAATATAACCTGTTTTTTTAGAAATTGCATAGGCAGTATCTCCTCCATCAGAACCAATAAGGAAGAAATTTGGCGCGAATACTTCTACATCGTATTCTTGATTTAAAAAAAATAAATCTGTTAATGGCCAAAGTAATAGATATGTATTATCAAAACAAATATCGGCACCGTTTGATTCTTCTAAGAACTCAATATATCCCGCTGGTAATTTAAAAGTAGCGTTCGATATAAATTCTTCTATATCGGTTTTACTGGGCGGAGGATTTTTATATATATTCATTTTTAGGGTATCTTATTGATATTATTCATTAAATTATTCCAGAATTTAGTATATTTAGCGTGTTCAGCTGGTGTAAGAATCATTTTATTAGATAATTCAGTTGGGTTTCCTCCAAATTTTACAGGATGGATTTCATGAATTTATAACCCTTTATATAAACTTGGATTAGCTTGTCTTATCGCAATATTGCTAGAATTAGCTATATTTCTAGCGGTATTATACTCAACACCTTCTATTAATCTAAAGGGTCCGTTTGGTTTGATACTACCTGTGGGATAACCGCTCCAGTTGCTAACAGAAAACGAACCTTGTTTAAATGTGACATTCATTCTAGCAGCATCATCCACCGTATTTAAGGCCGCCCTTATTCTGCTTCCGTTTCCCAAACTATCCGCCTCTGCGGCCAGCGTGGCTGCGGTCAATGTCAGATTTACCGCGGCAAGTCCTCCTTCGACAAACTTATTGAATCCTGCAATCCATTGCGGGTCATATCCTCCGGTAGCTTGTCCCATTGCAGCGCTTACAGGGCCACTTCCCGAAGTTTGAAAACCTCCTACTGTTACCTCTCCCAACGGGGCAGAATCGTGCAGGGTTCCATATTGGTCGCCGTATCTGAAACTCCCGTCTCCATCTGTCGCATATACGGTCTTCCCAACATTCCTGAATGTTACACCATTTATCTTTATCTCCTCTTCCCGTGTGTTCCGCCAAAGCAGGTTGCCATTTCCTGACTGGAACCAGTCATCCAGCATCCCCGTAGCATCAATCCTGTTTGCGGGATTATTGCCCGCATAGACGTATGGCGGGATATGATAATTCGCTTCCGCCAGCGGATCCGCGTTCCACCACCTTCCAATTGCCGCGTCGTAATGCCTTGCCCCGTAATCGAAGAGGTCCAGCCCGTGCATGCGGTCGAGCTCCTTGCCGTTGTACTTGCACGGCTGGACGCCTCCCGCCGTGCTTTCACCGGACAACCCGAAAAAAGGATAGTAGTGGTTCACCTGCTCCTCCGTCCCGTCCCGGTTGAGGACGACACGGTTGTTGCCTTGATGGTCCCTCAGGTAGTAATGGTACGTGGAAGGCTTAACTATCGTACCACCCGACTGGTAAACTATGCTTAGCTTGATGCCCGTAGCATCATAACCGTAGCTGATGGTGCTTCCGCCAGCGAAGGTGATGACGTTTGGCAAATTTAATACATTGTACGTTACCGAGGTGATAGTCGTTATTTGACCTCATCTCAAATTTAAAAAGCCTAAATAAAAATATCAATACGTTTGTGCCGTATAGTGCAAGGCTGGTATAGGTTGTATAGAGTTGTAAGGTGACACTGTCAATAATGCTTTCGGTTATAATAAGCGTTTCTGTTTCTTGGCTCGGATAGTTTGGGTATAATCCTTTTCTGTTCATTGTGTAAAAATGCCTGTCGTCTTTGCCTTTGCTCTCAATGTTGCGACCGTAAAGGCTTACAATAGTTCCGCTCTTGTCTTTGAGCGGGAACACCATGCAGTTTTTGAGTTTGCCGTAATGCGTTCCGTTGTTATACCCTGCTTCTAATTTGGCATTGTAAATATTTCTGCTTTCTGCGTAAGCCCTTGCTTTGCTGCTGCTGTAAAGGATTGGTTTTAGTTTTTGGAAGATGTCGTTTAGGTTCTCGACTTGTATGATTGGTTTTTGTATTACTGTCTGTGTGCCATTGCTGATAAGGCTTTCCGCTTTCTTTATAGCTTCGTGTTTGCTTAGGTTCTCTTTGTCCTGGATAAACTGTATCGTGTCTATTGCCTTGCCGTTCTTGGTGCAGTTGCCGCTAAAACAAAATACCGTGTTGGTTTCTGCGTAAACCTGCATGCTCGGGTTCTTGTCATCGTGGAAGGGACAGCATACCATTTTATTTTTGTTCGGCTGTAATCCGTAGTGCTCCAGTACGGTAATGATGCTTAGCTGCTCTTTAATCTCTTTTATCTCTATTGCTACAGGGATTTTATGATGAGTTGGTTTTCTTCTATGGTGATGCTTACCATTTGCCCTGCTTTAAATCCGTGCTGCTCCAACCATACGCCTGATACTGTAAGCCACGGAACTATCTTTTGATTCCCCCACGCCAAAGCCCTGTATTTGGGTTGAAGCTTTATTTTCTTGGTTGTCTTTTCTGCCATTGAAAAAAGTTTTAAAATTTCTACCTGTCAATATTTGGTACAAATGTAGAACATCTATCTCAGTCAGCAAAATATTTATGGTTTTAATAGCTCATTTATTGTCTGTATTTTTGCACAATCAAAGAGTTAAAGGCTTTTTAGTACCATAAATGCGTAGAACATGGATACATTCGGTAAAAAACTAAGGGAAGGAAGGGAAGCCAAGGGCTTTTCTCAGGCGGAACTGGCAAGGCAAATCAAGTCCCACCATTCCATTGTGGGCAAGTATGAACGGGACGAAGTAAAACCTACTATTGACGTGGTAAAAAAACTGGCGGACGTACTCGATACTACCGTAGGCTATTTGCTTGGTGAGACCGAAGACAGGGAACTTTTAAAAGACCCTTCCATGATGAAGCGCCTAAATGATATTGCAAAGTTTCCTGAACAGGATAAAGCATGCATCCTCTACGCCCTCAATGCAATGATTAATAACGTAAAGCTTAAAGCTATTCAATAAAAAAACCCGGACTTGCCGGGCTTTTTTCATTTAAATATTTGGTAAACTGACAGGCTTTAGCCAAAGCGAAACAAACTCTTTATCATCGTCAATTACAGCTACACAGTTATTTATAAACTCAACGGCACTGCCTTTCCTTTCAGGGTTTCCAAGACATACCCAACCTGTTCGAGTGTTTACATACATCGGAACATCTTCTTTCTTTATCGAGAAAGAACCTACTCCTGACGGTAAGTCATCCAACACTTTTAATGTACCTTTTTTTCTTTCAGGAACTACATAGTCAGACTTAATCCATTCATTGTAGCCACAAAATCCCCATACTTGGGCAATTTTATTGTCATCCCCAATAGCTGTAAGATTTAGCTTATTCAAGACTACATCAAAGTTAATTTCTTCAACTGTTGGCTCGGTATCAAAAGAGCATTCTTCAATATTGTATATTAAACTTTTCGGCTCTAAAGTATCGGTATAATCTATAAGGAATCTCATATCAATGAACGAAGTTAAAGTGGTAAATAGGGTTCGCTGAATTATTCCATTTGAAGCTTTTTCGTTTCATGCCACTGCCCTCACCGGGTATAAAATTTTAAAAATTATAGACTCAAGTACCTTTTTAGCATCTGGCAGGCTTTTTGCAAATAAGGCAAAAAGAAGCCCCTTGAGGAACTTCATCACATTCTTGACAAAGAAGCAGGCCGCGGTCCATGCATCGGCCGTATCGGGAAGTTTCGCCCGCACATCATTGGCCCTATAGACCCTTTTGCCTGTGCCGA
>DUML01000119.1 GCA_012839895.1 Peptococcaceae bacterium
GGGCATTTTCTGCCAGACTGATCCCGCAGCTTCTTAGCATTCCCGGAGAACGGTACGAGTACGAAATGAATGTGCTGCTGACCTGTTCCCGCATCGGTATTCCGATTCTGGAGGAGGAAATCGAAACGATTTATATCGACGGAAACGCCTCCTCGCATTTTGACACCGTGAAGGATTCTTGGCGTGTATATAAAGAGATCCTGAAATTCTCAGCGGCTTCCCTCATCAGCTTTTTGGTGGATTATGGATTGTACAGCATCCTTACGCTCTGTACATCCGGTCTGGGGAATGCCCCGAGCATTCTGGTATCAAATGTCGGCGCCAGGATTGTGAGTGCAAGCGTCAACTATACCATCAACCGCAAACTGGTATTTCAGAGCAAGGCGCATGTTGTCCGTTCCGCTGTCCAGTATGCCGCGTTGGCAGCCGTGATCCTGATTGGCAATACCATTGTACTGAGCGTACTTACGGACTATTTGGGAGTAAACCGGTATGCGGCGAAACTCATCACAGAGCTGCTTTTCTTCCTGATGAGCTGGCTGGTACAGCGGAAAGTGATCTTTCGGACGGGAAAGAATGCGGAAAAATCTAAATAGATCAAGGAAAAGAGGTGAAATCCCATGTTTATACGACGACACTGGTGGGCGGTGCTTTACAGCATTTTCCTTATTGCATTTACAGTCTACCTTGCCATGGATACCTTTGTGATTTCACGGGTATATACAGTGGTGGACGAAACAGATTCCGGAACGGGTAGCACTGCCACAACCGATACGGAACAGGAAAGCGACTCGGATTCCGGTACGGAAACCGTGGTGTCGGAAACTTCCTACAGCGATGAGAATATTCAGATCACACTTACGGAGTACCGAGAATATGACACTTCCGTTTATGTGGCAGATATCGTATTATCTTCTTCGGAATATCTGCAAACTGCGTTCGCGCAAAATGCCTATGGCCGTAATGTGACGGAAACGACTTCCGAGATTGCGGAAAGTGCAGGTGCGATTCTTGCCATTAACGGCGATTATTACGGCTCACGAGAGGAAGGCTATGTTCTCCGCAACGGAGTGCTCTACCGGAATACAGCGGCTTCCGGACAGGAGGATCTCGTGATTTATAATGACGGGAGCTTTGCTATTATCAACGAAACGGATGTGACTGCCGAGGAACTCCTCGCAGATGGCGCACAGCAGATTCTATCGTTTGGTCCTGCTTTAGTGGAAGATGGTACGGTGGTTGTTTCAGAAGGTGATGAGGTGGGAAAAGCGAAAACGAGAAATCCCCGAACCGCCATTGGCATTATAGACGATTTCCATTATGTGTTTGTGGTTTCCGATGGAAGAACGGATGAGAGTGCTGGCTTGTCCTTGCTTCAGTTGGCGGAATTCATGAAAGAGTTGGGCGTTACGACTGCCTACAATTTGGATGGCGGAGGGTCCTCTACGATGTATTTCAATGGAGAGGTCATCAACAACCCAACAACCAATGGGCGAAGCATCAAGGAAAGGAGTGTGAGCGACATTGTCTACATCGGATATTAAACGAATGCAGGAAATGGCGAGAACCGGGTTTGTATATCTGTTCATTTCACTGTTTTGCGTATTGTTCGGCGCAGTCTATGAGGTTTTCAGCCATGAAGTGTATTCCTATTATATGTTGTATGCATTTGTGTTTCCATTAGTTGGCGGCGTGCTCCCTTTCTTCGGATTGGCTTTCAGCAACGTGCCGGTACCAAACAGAGCAACGCGAAATTTATATCACTCTGGCATAGCAGCTTTGACAACAGGCTTTCTGTTTAAAGGAGCGTTAGAAATTTACGGAACAACAAATCGACTCGTTTCAGTTTATTGGATATTGGGAATCTTGTTTATCCTGATGGCTATTTTTATATATTGCCTGTTCCTGGGGAAAACCAAATGCAGCAAAATGGAGAATGATAATCTTGACTTGTGAAGAATACTACGGAAACATATGATATAAAAAATGACCCACAGACATTAATTCCATCAACTCGAGCCATGTGGAGACGGTAGTATTGATGTCAAGGTTGTAAACCTTGATTTTACCGGGTTTGTTGGATTGCATCAAAGTTGTCTACTCAACCTTAAGAGCATAAATGCGTACACGGAAACATATCGAGAGAGTATTTTTGCGGTGAATTTTAAGATCAAAAATTGGTAGGGTTGAGTTGTCAGATTAGATAACGCATAGGTTGAAGAGATAGGATAGATGTTGTATAAACTTGATTCTCATCATTGATATTTATTATGATTCTCTATAATTTTACAAATGATCCCAATTGAATCTTGACAATTATGCTTTTATAAATTACAATTTAAGCAAAAATGTCAACAAGGGATGATATGATGACTGGAACAGAAAAGCTGGATGCATTCATTAGAAACAGTAAAGGAGTAATCACTTCAAAGCTAGCAGCTGATCATGGTATTCATAGGGAGTACTTGAGTGAATTTGTCAGGCAGGGTAAGCTTGAAC
>DUML01000090.1 GCA_012839895.1 Peptococcaceae bacterium
AAATTTTTGATAAACTGATTATGCATTTGGCGAATACGACCTCCTTGGAGGGTTGGTTTGGCGACTAACGTATTCGACCAAATGCTTTTCTTTTTCCTGCCACCCCAACATTTATTTTAGAACCCTTTTTCGGTGGATGCTCAATTGCCGCAAAAACTATCCATTTCCGAAACGGAGCTTTGCGCCCTGCTGTCCAACAGCTTGGAAAACGCTATAGAGGCTGCTGCTAAAGTTACCGATGAACAATTGAGAAAAATAAGGATCAGCTGCCATATTCACAAGGGAAATTTGCTGATTTTTATAGAGAACAACTTCACGGGTGAACTGCAATGGAGAACGGCTTGTCGCAAAGCAGCCGGGATGATCATGGTTTTGGTGTTAAAAGCATAGCAATGATTGTTGAAAAATATAACGGCTACTACTCCTTTGAGGCCGAGGACGAGATAGTTACCTTAAGAATTGTGCTGCCGCTGTAATTTTGGATCTGGCTTCGAGAATTGCCCGGATACTCTGACTGGAAGTGTTTATTATAGTATGAAGTGTTTATAATAGTATAACAATACCAGTACTCAAATGGGTCATGCGATGGAGGGTTTTTTTAATGAAAAATGTAGTGATAACCGGCAGTACGCGGGGCATTGGCTTAGCTATGGCAATTGAGTTTCTACGGGCAGGATGTAATGTAACGCTGTCCGGTAGAGGGGAGGCTCTGGCTGCTGCAACTCTTAAGGAGCTGTCACCTTTTGAAGGAAAATATATTTATGTTCAATGTAATGTCCAGGAAAAAGCAAGCCTGCAAAATCTTTGGGATACTTCTTGGAAACAGTGGGGCAATGTGGACATATGGATTAATAACGCGGGGCAAAACACGCCCTTTTTGTTTTCCTGGGAGACGGGCGAAACTTATATTGAAAATCTTATGAAAACCAACATTATCGGTATGATATATGGCTCTCAAATTGCGGCAGCGGAAATGTTAAAACAGGGGCATGGTGCGATATACAGTATGGAGGGTTTAGGCTCTAACAACATGATACAGCCCAAGACCATCCTATATGGTACCAAATGCGCCTTAACCTACTTTATGAAAGGGCTTGCCAAGGAACTGGAAGGCACCGGTATAATAGCAGGCCGCTTATCGCCCGGAATGATGCTTACCGATTTCATCACTAAAACTCCTGACGGAGAACAGTCGGAAGTCTTATCTGACGAAAAGTTCAAAAAAATATTTAACATATTGGCAGATAAACCTGAAACAGTGGCTAAATTCTTTGTACCTAAAATTCTCAACAACACTAAAAATGATGTTCAATTCAAATGGTTGACAAACAGCAAGGCCGCATGGCGGTTTATGACGGCGAGTTTCCGTAAAGATAGGCTGATTTAATATAGAATAGATCGACCGAAGGAAACATGAAGGATTGTAATAATGGGAAAGCTATTAAAGAAGCTTTGAGAAATCTAAATATTGAAGTATCTCCAGGAAAAAATGCCTAAATATTTTGCAGTTATAAAACCTGAAGCAGTTGAAGAGCTAAAACAAGCGATGGAACACTTTGCTTCAAGTTTATAAAATGTCTATAGGATTTAGAACATAACATCATGTGGACGCTTACCTTGGGGTTCCATTCTAAGGTGTAAAACACGAAATCAGTATTAAAAATGGGTGTAATTCTGTATTAGAATTTGCACCCATTTTTGATAAGGCGAATTATTAAATTATTTTGTTCCTATAGAACCAGGTTTTTTAACATTTTCTATCTGTTTTATCTTTAAGTATAAAATCTTACTAGTTCCTTTTTCCAATTGGAACCCCTTGTTTGATTCTCGAGCTTCCGCAATTGCTGCAATTCATTTTTTCCTCCTCAATTTATGTCCAAATTATGAACTATTGAAAAATGTTATTTTATATTTTATCAATTAAAACATTGAATACAATTCAAATATCTTCGTGGTTTAAAGTGTCAAAATGAGAAATGTTGTACCAAATCAGAAACAATCAAAGCTAAGTGAGAAACTGGTGAAGAGTGGAAAGCCCTATTTTAAGAGGGTGTAAGGAAAATGTTATCCTGGCATAAAATTTGCATTAATAATTATGTGGTAAGACAATTTGTGTAATTTCACAAAAGAAGTGTTGATAATAAAGAAAAATAAGCGTAAGACATATTACGCGTTAGCTGGCAATTGGTAGGTGAGATTTTGTACAAGTATCAAGCTCCGGCTGGCAAATTAGGTAAAAATAAAAATTATTAAGATATTTAGGAGGTAAGAATTCAATGGATACTTATTACAACCCTGCCGATTTAGCTAAATTCTCCACTATGGGAGAAGAAGCGCCGGACCTTTGGCAAAAATTTATGGCCTATTATGGTGCGGTTTTTGAAAATGGGGCGCTTACAGCCCGGGAAAAAGCCTTGATTGCTTTGGCGGTGGCTCATGCAATTCAATGCCCTTACTGCATTGATGCTTACACCCAAGGGGCTCTGGAAAAGGGAGCCAATGAAGCTCAAATGACGGAAGCGATCCATGTGGCTTGCGCTATTCGAGGCGGAGCAGCTCTTGTCCACGGTGTCCAAATGAAAAATGTGGCCAAAAAGATTGGCTTTTGAGGTGACGTCATGAATGTAAATGTGACTTCACCGTTTTCCCAGCTTGACACTTTGGAAAGTGTCGGGATTAAAACATTTGTTGAAAAGCTGAAAGAAATTCAAGCGTTTCCGTTAAAAAGCGGCGACCATATTAATATTATGCAAATCAACATTGGCAAAGTTTGTAATCTGAGCTGCAAACACTGCCATGTCGAAGCCGGACCTCAGCGCACGGAGATCATGTCCCAAGAAATCATGGCCCAGTGTCTTCAGGTAATGAATGATCATCAGATCAAAACACTTGATATTACAGGAGGAGCGCCGGAGCTTAATCCGAATCATCAATGGCTGATCCGGCAAGCAACAGAAATAAACCGCCATGTGATAACCCGCTGCAATCTGACTGTCCTGAACGATAAAAACTACGCCCATTTGCCGGAATTTTATGCTGAGCATAAGGTGGAAGTCGTTGCTTCTTTACCCTATTACACTCAAAAAAATACCGATCGTATGCGAGGTGACGGGGTTTTTCAATCCTCGATTGAGGTTTTGAAACAGCTAAACAAGCTAGGGTATGGCCGGGAAGGCAGTGATTTGAAGTTGAATCTAGTATACAACCCCGGCGGGGCATTCCTACCACCTGCACAGCAAGGGATAGAAGCCGATTTTCGCCGGAATTTGCTCGATCAGTACGGTATAACCTTTAATAGCTTGTATGCTATCGGGAATTTCCCCGTAGGACGGTTTTTAACTTTTTTACAAAAATCAGGCAACCTTCAGCCCTATATGGAAAAACTGGTAGCCGCTTTTAATCCGGAGACAGTCTCCGGCGTAATGTGCCGGGACCAAATCTCGGTCAGTTGGGACGGGTATCTCTTTGATTGTGATTTTAATCAGATGCTAAACTTAAGTTGCAAGCCCAAACATATTTCTGACTGCAAAGCGGAAGATCTAAACGGAAGAGAAATCGCCGTTCATAATCATTGCTACGCCTGTACGGCAGGCAGCGGTTCAAGTTGCGGCGGAGCTGTTGTTTGATCACATTTATTGATCAATAACCAGAAACATTTTAGATTTAAAACCTCCGAAAAACCTGTGTAATTAGTCTATTGTGACCTATCTTGTTCAAAGGAAGCGCCAGGTGATGAAAGATACAATAGATACCTTATTTCCCCCCAAGGTCTAAGCCAATCTTGCCTGAAAAGCTAATTTCTAATAACTAAAACGACAGTTTAGAGGTAATTAAATGTAATTTAAACTCAATATATAAGGTAACTTAAAGGTATTTTGAAGGTAATTTAAAGTTGTGTAAAAAATATAATAATTTCAAAAATTAACTTGTAATCTTGACGAATTAAGGAAGTTACATTATTATGTAAAATCGTGGTTAGGATTTTTGGGGGGTAAAACATTTACAATGAAAATTTTGTTGGCGGACGATTCAATGTTTATGCGTAAATTGCTCGCCGGCATACTTTTAAAGAACGGTCATACTGTTGTGGCTGAAGCTACTAATGGGCAAGAGGCTTTTGACCAATATAAACGTTATAAACCCGATTTGGTTTTTATGGATATGAATATGGCGGTGGTTAACGGCTTAGAGGGTGTAAAACTGATTAAAGCCTATGATCCGAAAGCCATGATTATCATGTGTTCTTCAATGGGACAAGAGTGTTATAGAATGGATTCTTATATCGCCGGTGCATTTGATTATATTGTAAAGCCCTTTCAAGCTTCCAGAATCCAGGAAGTTTTAAGCAGAGTAAAAAGTATGAGTGTAATGTGAAAAAACGTTAATGAAGGAAGAACCGTCGCAGAAATGTGGCGGTTAATTGCTATAGTACATAATTTGGAATATAATTAAAACGATATTTTTACTTGTTAAGATGTCGATGAAGAGTAGACGTAAGAAGGATGTGAGCCCGAAACCAATGAAAATTACCGAGAAAGATGTAGAACAACTGGCAACAGTGAGTAGGCTGGAGCTAACGGCTGAAGATGTTAGCGCCTATACCAAGTACCTAAATACCGCCCTGGACTACATGGATAAGTTGAAAAAATTGGACACCAGCAAAGTAGAGCCTGCTCAACAGGTTCTGCCGGTTAAAAATGTGTTTAGAGAAGATACCGTAGAAGCAAGTTTAGAGAAGGAACTAGCCTTAGCCAATGCTCCGGAGGTAGAAGAAGGATCTTTTAAAGTACCCCGGATTGTTTTATAGGAGGTTTTCATGGAATTAACTTCATTACCAATACACCAGCTTCATGATCTCATGGTGAAAAAAGAGATTAGCTGCCTGGAGTTAACCAGGGCTTATCTGGACCGTATCAGTCAAATTGAAGAGCGAATCAAAGCTTTTCTGACAGTTACAGCCGAAGAAGCTTTGGAGCAAGCTAGGAAGATAGATGAACAACGTGCCCGGGGGGAAAAACTCTCTCCTTTGGCGGGAATCCCTGTGGCTGTAAAAGATGATATTTGTACGGCAGGAATAAAGACCACCTGTGCTTCGAAGATACTCTACAATTATATTCCTCCCGTTGATGCTACCGTTGTAAAGAAGTTAAAGGAAGCCGGCTCAATAATAGTGGGGAAGTCCAATATGGACGAGTTTTCCATGGGCTCTTCAACTGAAAATTCAGCATTTTATCCTACGAGAAACCCCTTTGACTACGATAGGGCCCCCGGTGGCTCCAGCGGAGGGTCGGCGGCAGCAGTAGCTGCAGGGGAAGCAGCTTTTGCTTTGGGCTCTGATACAGGAGGGGGTATCCGGCAGCCTGCAGCTTTTTGTGGTGTAATAGGGCTGAAACCTACTTATGGCCGCGTTTCGCGGTCAGGGCTCATCTCCCATGCTTCTTCTCTTGACCAAATCGGACCTTTTACCAGTGATGTAAGGGATCTCGCTCAAATATTAAATGTAATTTGCGGCCCGGACAGTCAGGACTCCATCTCAGCTCAGGTTGATGTACCTGATTTTACCCAAAGCTTAACTGTGGATATAAAAGGATTAAGAATTGGGCTGCCTAGGGAATATTTTGGGGTAGGTTTAGACTCTAGGATAAGAGCCCAGATTCAAGAAGCCGCCTATAAATTAGAGGAATTAGGGGCTATTTGTGAAGAAGTATCCCTGCCTCATACCGAGTATGCCGTGACCGCTCACTATATTATTTCTTGTGCCGAAGCCAGTTCTAACCTTGCTCGTTATGATGGAGTACGGTACGGATTAAGAGTGGATACCGAAGATGTTTTAAGCATGTTCAAGAAGACCCGTGCCCAAGGTTTTGGCAGCGAGGTCAAAAGAAGGATTATGTTGGGCACTCTGAACTTAAGCGCTTTTTATTATGATACTTATTACTCCGAGGCCCTTAAAGTTCGAACTTTGAACAGGCATGATTTTGCCCGGGCTTTTGAGAAATATGATTGCCTTTTAACTCCTGCCAGCCTGACAACTGCTTTTAAATTGGGAGAAAAAGCAGAGGATCCTTTAGCAATGTATCAGTCCAATGTTTGCACTTTGCCTGCTAACTTGGCCGGCTTACCGGCTATGTCCCTGCCTTTTGGGACAATAGAGGGAATGCCTGTTGGCTTGCAGCTTATTGCCCGTCATTTTGACGAAGAGACACTTCTTAAGGTGGGGTATGCCTTGGAGCAAATTAATTTTTCCTAGGGGGTCAAAATGAGTAAATACGAAGCAGTTATTGGTTTAGAAGTTCATGTTGAACTAAAAACAAATACCAAACTTTATTGCGGTTGTTCAACTGCATTTGGGAAAGAGCCCAATACCCAAGTGTGCCCGGTTTGTCTGGGTTTGCCGGGCAGTACGGGTGTTTTAAACCGGAAAGCTGTGGAACTGGCAACTAAAGCCGGACTGGCTTTAAATTGTGAAATAGAAACTTACACCTGGTTTGACCGCAAGAATTATTATTATCCTGATTTGCCGAAGGGTTATCAAATTTCCCAAGTCTTTCGCCCTATCGCCCATAACGGGTATTTGGATATAGAAGTGGATGGCCGGAATAAACGCATCCATATCAGGCGGGCTCATCTGGAGGAAGACCCAGGAAAACTGACCCATTCGGGCAGTTCAATCACAACATCCCATTCTTCCTGTGTAGACTATAACCGTTCCGGTATTCCGCTCATTGAAATTGTCTCTGAACCTGAAATAAGCTCCGGCGCAGAGGCTAAAGCTTATTTGGAGAAGCTAAAGGCAATCTTGGAATATGCGGGAGTTTCTGATGTTAAAATGGAACAAGGTTCCCTACGCTGTGACGCCAATGTCTCAGTACGGCCTCTAGGAACCAGTACTTTAGGTACTAAGACTGAAATTAAAAATATGAATTCATTTCGGGCTGTTGAACGGGCAATTGAGTATGAAATTGAAAGACAAATTGAGGTCCTGGAAGATGGGGGAGAGATTATCCAGGAAACCCGCGGTTGGGATGAAAATAAGGGTATAACTGTTGCTATGCGCAATAAGGAAAATCCTGATTACCGTTGTTTTATGGACCAGGAAATTGCCCATATCGAGCTGACACCGGAGTGGATTGAAGGAGTTAGAGCGACCCTTCCGGAATTACCTGATGCGCGCCGGAAGCGCCTTATTGAGGAGCATGGACTGCCAGCCTATGATGCGGAGATAATTACCAGTTCTCTTGATTTAGCTGAGTTCTTTGATGCTGTTTATGCCGAGTTTCCTGATGCCAAAACAATTAGTAACTGGATTATGGGAGAGCTTTTACGGCTCCTAAATGCCCGGAATATGGAATTGTTTGAAGCTAAGGTTACTCCTAAATATTTTGCTAAGCTTTTAGAACTGATCAAAAAGGGCACTATCAGCAACAAAATCGGCAAAGAAGTTTTCGAACAGATGTTTGAAACTGGCCAAGATCCGGAGCGAATCGTAAAAGATAAAGGGTTGGTCCAAATCTCAGACGAAGGGCAGTTAGCTTCAATCCTTACTGAAGTAATTGCCAAGAACCCCAAGTCAGTAGCGGATTTTCAATCCGGTAAGGAGCAGGCTCTCGGCTTTTTGGTCGGCCAGGTTATGAAAGCCACCAAGGGGCAGGCCAACCCGGGACTGGTTAACAGCATGCTTAGAAAAATGTTGTCCCAAAATAATAGTGGTTAGTTTTTAAGCAGATTAAGTATTATTACAATTAAGAAATTGTTTTTTTGTGAAAATATCAACATTTTAGTGGATAAGATGAAAATAATAAGATTTAAGAGGTAATGGTCCTATGGGATTTTTGGAACAGCTTTTGGCCCATATTCCGCCTCATCCCCTTAAGGATAAGGTAGAGGCTTACCCGGGAAAAGATATGGTGATTTTTAAGCCCAATATTATCTTTGAGGGGCCTTTTTGTTCCCATCACTATCAATTTGTCCTGCCTTTGAGTGACGCTCCCTCGCTTATAGTGGAAAAACAAAGTTTTCCCATAGAGCAGAATAAGCTCTTTCCGATTAATCCCGAACAGGTTCACGGTGCGCATGCCCAGCGGGAAGTTCAGGGTTACCTAACAATACTCATTAAAAAAGAAACTCTTCAGGAAATGGCCAAGTCTGCTTTCGGCAAGGCTGATATCAGCTTTAAAAATGTTTTTACATTTGTTGACAGCGAAGCAAGACACCTTATTAATCAATTTATGTTTGAGACAGCCAATCGCCAGCTTGGGTATGAATTTATTCAGGAAGGAATAACCCTTCAACTGGCGATTAACTTTCTTAGGCGGCTGAAAAGCAATTTGTTTTTGGAGAAAAGTGAGCGCTCTAGCCCTCGGGAAAGTATTAATAAAGCCATTGAATTTTTGAATGAGTGTTATAATGAGGATTTTTCCTTGGAGGATATAGCTCGCGTAGCCAATTTGAGCCCTTATCACTTTGTTAGGGTTTTTAAAGCTGAAACGGGAGTGACTCCTCACCAATATTTGATGAATATAAGGATTAAGCGCGTTAAGGAAATGCTGGCTGATAAGAATCTTTCTATCTCTCAGGCTTTCTCCTACTGCGGGATGGATTACAATGGACACTTTGCTGCACTGTTTAAACGGAAGGAAGGGCTTACGCCTTCCCAGTATCGCAAGTTAGTGCTTGGGAAAGATGAAAGCCAGAAAGGTTATGTATAAATAATAAATTAAGGTTATTACCTATCATGAATATGCTTATAAAATATATAAAATAGGCTTAGAGCCCTTGCCCAAGAAAACAGGCAGGGGCTGTTGTGCTTAAATCGACTTGATTATATATGCGCTTCCTCCATGTCATTCATGGAAAAACCTTCTCTTTTTACATCACTCATTGTTAAGTGTAGTATCTCATCGTCTATTACCTTATTCTTAAGTTTTTTTACAGCTCCATAGGGTTCTATTAAAGAGAGCTTATCCCCGTTTCCGGAAATAACCCAGAGGGTTTTATAACCTTTAGGTTTAGTTACTAGTTTTTCTTCCCCTTTGCCGTCTGTAAAATAAATTAACATATTAAAATTATTTTTATTGGCATATTCAAATACCGGGGTAAAGCGGGTGCTTCCTCTTATATTTAGACGTTCCTTAATATCCTTGGCAGTTCTAATTTTATATACCCGTCTGATTTCACAGTCGCACTCTATGACGGTAATTTCATGGTTGTAGTTCTTGAGGATAGCCAGCACTTCTTTCATGGCCTGATTAAATTCCCCATCGCTGATACTGCCGCTGATATCCAAAGCAACGGCAACTTTGGCTTTATAACTGCGAAGTTCACCTCTTAAATCCAAGCGCTCGGGCTGTCTTCGATTTCTTCTTGTTATGGTTTTCTTTTTATCGCTGGCAATAGTTCCCATTAACTTTTTAAGGTATAAGTTCCAAGGCAATTCGCCGTTATTGCTTTTCAGGGAAGCAATTATACTTTCTAAGTATTTAGGAAGGCTGCCTTTTTGAGAATTGTTAATATACTTTTCCGTGAATTCCTGGAGAGTTTTTTCGTCAATATCACTGGATTCTTCCCAAATGTCATGGGCTTTTTCAGGGTTATAATCGGTTTCTATATCTTCAATACTATTGTTTTCTGTTTCCTCATCTTCTTCTAGCACGTCCAGGACACCTTGGATTTCAGCGACATAATATTCAAAAGGTTTAAAGGGCAGGAGTTTTAAAGAATACTTTGAATTAACCCGTTCTAAGGTAACAGCGTTGGGGGGCAGATGTTCTAAATAGGTATTAACTACTATATCCATGGCCAGATTGCAGGCTAGGGAGCTGTACTGGGCCTTTATAGCTTTGGCCCTGATTAAATGACCGGATACGATATGAAGTATTTCGTGCTTAATAGTGCTTTCCATTTGTCTTAGATTGAGGCCTAAAAAAAGGAGAGGATTAAAATAAATTACATACTTAGCTTTTTGGAAATTAACAGCGGTGGGAGAGGTAAGGTTAAAACGCATTTCTCTGGACATTTGAAACAAAAAATAACCAAAGAAATTATCTTTGTCTTCCATAAGACCTAAACAAACTTGATCCACAAGACGGAAAAAATCATGTTGAAAATCCTGGGGTATAGTAAGCTTGGAATTAGGATTCTTTTGTTTGGCTTTAAAAAAATTATTAACAATAATGTTCGCTTTTTCCGAAAGCGCCTCAACTTGGCGGGCAAAAAAAGACATTATTTATCACCTGATCATTTTATAAGCATCGAAATATGATTCTATAAAAGCTTCATTTTCCAAAGCATATTTATACACTTCCGGGTAAGTGTTCCTAATGTCCTTCATGATTCCTATCTTTAGATCCGCAGGGTAAATGTTCAAAACTTCCACAAGCCTGTCCAGGAAATAGTTTGGCAAAGGATTGCTGTTTTTCGAATTTGCTTCCAAGTTTTGCAGGATATTCCTGGCCGCCAGATAAAGGCGGGTAGGGCTTTCATTTTTGATCTTTTCTTTAACTGTTTCAGAAAGGTATTCCCCGGAAAAAACATCCTCATAAGAGAGGAGCGGACGATAGTCGGCTTCAATAAAGCTCAGAAACTCTTCGGCTATTACCCGTCCCACATTGCCTTTGACCACATTTAAGAACACAGAGCGGGGGATAGAGTCTTTATTTTCTTTGTAAACTTTATAACAGCTGGAAATTCGCTCATAACTTCTGGGAGTTGCCCGGAGGTCATCCTCATTAATCTTGTGCAAATATTCAGGGAAAGTAGAGATAAATTCCACGACTTTTGGCTCAATTCCCGCTCCAAGAGCCCAATCTATCCACTGTCTGGAATCCGGTTCCATATAGAGCCAGACGAATCTGTTTTCTTGGGCGGGGTCCATATCCACAACTTGATATTCGTATTCTGAGCCATATTTACTTGACGGGTTCATGGCCGCTAATATTTTAACTTTTTCAGGTACTTTATAGCCGTTTATTTCCCTGTTTAAAATAATGTTCATTAGTTCCTGTTGAACTGTATGTTCACAACGGTTGATTTCATCAATAAATAATAGGACTGTTTTCCCTTTGGCTATTTCTTCGTCAATTTCTCTGAGCTTATGATGAACGGCATATACTGTTGCTTTTTTTTCAGATTGACTATTTTGGCCGTTTGGACCAACATAGTTTTCTATCGTTGGCAGACCGCCTATTTCACCTTCTTTGAGGAGATTTCCATTAATAATAATTAAGCTCCAATTGTTTTTTTCAGCTATTTCCCTGGCTAATGCTGTCTTGCCTATGCCGCTTTCACCCACAATTAGGGGGACTGCTCCAGTTGATAATACCAATTCAGCACTTTTTAAGGTGTCTGTATAATTCATCCCGATTCACTCCTACATTATCTTCAGCTTTTCATCTACGGCTATTTTCTTAGCTTTTTTACTACCGTATTTATAAATAAGCATAATTTTGTCAAGGGGCAGAAGGCCGTTGTTCTTATCTATAGTGCTGCAGTTTAGAAAGTCTCTGATATATTTTTCTTCAACGTCTTCCTTAGCCAGCACTTCTTTTAATACTTGTTCCAAGTCTTCCCGAGTTATTTCGTTTACTACATATTTAATAACTAAAATATTCACTTTTAAGAACTCTAAGATTTTATTTTTGTCCAAATTGTTGATAAAGGTAATAGCTCGCTCATTATTTTTGACGGCTAGAAGCTCGGCTTGAAAGGTGGGAGTTTTTATATATCTTAAGGCTTCATAGTTAATAGTGACCGCTTCTTCCTGGACACTTGGAAAAGGCTCTTTAATAAACTTGATGGAATCATAATTTTTTCTGACAGCTAATAATTGCAATTCTTCGCTGGGATTTTCAACGTATTGAATAGCCCAGCCGGCCTGACTTAAAGCTAATTTGATCAACTTGTCGCTGGGGTTTTTTATATACTGGAGATTAGTCCAACCGGCGTTAATGGCTTTAATCATCATTTCTTCGGTTGGGTTAGTGATAAATTGAATGGCCCGGGCATCATTGTCCAAGGCTAGCTCCTGCATTTCTGTGGTTGGGTTTTCAATATATTCTAATGTAAGCCCATTTTGCCGTAGAGCCAATAGCTTCATTTCCTCATTTGGGTTAGGGATATTAGCAATTGCTTTTGGATTATATTTAATCATTTCCATAAGCATTGAATTTTCCATAATATTGCTTCCTTTGCTCTTTATAGTTTAGATAATCAATTAAAAATTAGAAATCAAAAAGAAGAAATAATTTGAAAATCTTTTCTATAGCTTTAACCAAATAGTAATTATACCACTGCGGAAAAAAGCGGTCTAGAAAATGTATCTTGAAAAATACATCTTATTATGTATGTTGTGTTACATTTAAGTTTAATGCTCATTAATTTTATGCTAAATTAAATAAGTAAGAAAAAAGTAAGTCCGTCTTTCAATTAATTTAAATAAAAGAGTTTGATGATAATCTCCTGTTATGATAATAATCTCTTGTTGGGAATAGTGGGGGACTAAAAGGAGGTAATTATCATGCCCAAGCTAAAAATTGATTATCATGTTCACCCCAATTATTCCATAGATGCTTCTCCGGTAACCATAAGGGATTATTGCCATAAGGCCTTGCTTTTGGAATTAAGGGAGATTTGTTTTTGTACCCATGTTGAATTGGATCCCAGGCGAAATGAAAAAGAAAATTTCGTTATGTTAAATGGGGAAAAGCGACCTGTTTATGAATTAAACTGGTTGGATAGCTATTTTGCAGAAATTGGCCAAGCCCAAAAGGAATTTAATAATTCAAGTCTAAAAATTAAGGCCGGCGTAGAAATAGGGTATTGTCCCGGTGTGGAGAATTATATTGAGAGAATTGTTAATGATTACCCCTTCGATTTTGTCATGGGAGCAATTCATTGCCTGGACCATATCTCCATTTCTTCCCAAAAAGAAAGCCCCTACTATTTTAGAAGCAGGAGGGCGGAAACGGTACGGGAAGAATATTTTGCAGTATTAATGGAAGCGGTTAAAACCGGATTTTTCGATTGTATAGCCCATATTGACATTTATCGAAGGTACGGAATTCAATTCTTGGGTTCTGAGGCTTACGCTATTCATCGCGGAGCTATCGAACCGGTCTTTGCAGAAATGAGCAAAAGGGGAATGGGAATAGAAATTAATACCTCAAGCCGTCGCAGAGGGTTGAAAGATTTTCACCCCACTAAAGAGATTTTGGAATTGGCCATAAAAGCAGGTGTCAAAGTATTTACTGTAGGTTCTGACGCCCATTCTCTCGATCAATTAGGAGAGGGAGTAGATGAAGCCCTGGCTTTACTACACGAAGTTAATGGCTCCAATTATGTTTATACCCGGAGAAAGCCGGTTCCTTGTCCAATAGCTTGCTAGAGTAAGGTGTTTTATTGTTTTTTATTTTTCTATTATCTTAAAAAATCTTAAAAATTTTAGGTTGGATGCTCGACGGGTTTGTTAGAGGTTAGACAAGTTCCGGGCAACTTTAAAGCGATAAAGTGTTTGGAAATGAGTAACCGCAGCCAGGATAAGGAGGGTGGCTGGGATCAGGTTGAAAATGCCTCCCAACATAATTAGAAATAAGCGACCGTCACGATTGGCAGGCAGATAGCGTAACCTGCCGTCATTTATTTCCGGCAGGTAGGATTTGCCGGTGACGGTTTTATATTTTTCTTTAAACAGCATTGACATAGGTAATCCGGTTAAAGCTGCAGCGCTTAGGAGGAGAACCGGAAGGCTGTTTGCGGAAGTTGAGTACCAGGCGTAGCTCATGCCGATAACAATAAAGTAATCGGCATAACGGTCTAAAATCGAATCAAAAACTTCGCCGTATTTGCTTTGTAAGTATTTCAAACGTGCGATTTCACCGTCAACTCCATCAAGAATAGAACTAAACTGGGCGAGTATTCCCCCAAGTATTGGGTTTAAGAAAGCAAAAGAAATTGCCGAGACAATAGATACTAAAAAAGATAAAATTGTTATTTGATTCGGGGTTAGTTTAGTAGATGATAAAAGCTTTGTTATCCTGAGGGAGAACTTGCGGTTTATGACCCGGGAAATAAGTCCGTCTTTAGGGGGTATCAGGGAACGCAGTAGCAGGGTTTCACAGTATTTATAACTGGCGGGGTCATCTACATCAACCCAATTATGATTTACAAAATGTAGTTTTACTTTGCCCTGTTCAGCCAAGATGTTAACAGCATCTGTAAGAGCATAAGCTCCTTGAGCTATTGACTTGGCCAGAGCTTTTTGCAGCGCTCCTGTATCAACGAAAAGTCCACAATCCACTGCATTAAAATTTTCAAGGTCTTTACCCAATCTCTCAGCTCTACTTCCCGTAGCTGAGATTTTCGTACATTCATCTAAATCGTGGATCTTTTCCAGCCTGTTATCGCTGGCCAGCAAAAGCTCATCATCTTCCATAATTTTTGCGGCTTCAATAACGGATTTTAATATCTCAAGTTCGAAAATATGATCTGCCATTATAAGTATATATTTTTCATTTTCGCGGTAAAGCTCCTGAAAAGTGGCTGCAGATACGCCGTTGCCAAGTTTCCAATCGGAATTATGCAAATAAGTAATATTTACTCCTAATTGCCGGCCGTTACCAAGATAATCCCGAATTTCATCGGCATAACAGCCGGTAATAATTATACAATCTTTTATATCACATTCTTTTAAGGCGAGAATGCTTCTTTCGATTAAAGGAAGGCCTAATAACGGAATAAGAGGCTTGGGCCTTTGGGATAAGGCCCTTAGCCTGCTTCCTTCCCCTGCGGCAAGGATGACAGCTCTCATTAACGTTCTCTCCTGCCGGCAATAAAGTCTTCTACCATTTTTTTGGCTTCTGAGTCTGTATATTGAACCGGCGGCGATTTCATAGTATAGGCTGAAATGGAATATAAAATTCCGCCGATTTTACGGTCTAAGGCCAATTTCATGCATCTAATAGCGTCGATCATGGAACCGCCGCTATTGGCTGAATCTTCAACAGACAATTTGAGGTCTATGGTCAAGGGTAGATGGCCGAAGCCTCTTCCTTCCATTCTTATATAACAAATTTTGTTATCATCAAGCCAAGGAATATAGTCGCTGGGACCAATATGAATATTTCTGCTGTCTAGGGTTTTTTCCAATTGAGATTGTACTGATTGGGTCTTTGATTTTTTCTTGGAGGTAAGTCTGCTGTGATTAAGCATGTTGAGGAAATCAGTATTTCCTCCGAAATTCAACTGATATGTTCGATCCAAAATTGCACCACGATCTTCAAACAGCTTGGTTAAAACACGGTGAATAATAGTCGCTCCGATCTGACTTTTTACGTCGTCGCCAATAATCGGAATGTTTTTATCTGCAAATTTTTTTGCCCAGGTTTCATCAGAAGCGATAAATACCGGAATGGCATTAATGAAGCCCACATTAGCTTCCAGGCAGGCTTCAGCGTAGTGCTTAGCGGCTTTTTCCGAACCTACAGGCAAATAGTTGATGAGAATTTCCGCACCGCTTTCCTTGAGAACTTTAGCCACATCGCAGGGTTTTTCATCGGCTACTATAAAAGTATCATCTTCAGGATAATCGGCCATATGTTCAGATACTCCGTCCAAAACCGGACCCATTTGCACAGTAACGGGATAATCGGGCAACTCTTTGTAGAATACTTTAGTGCAATTTGGCTTGGCGAAGACCGCTTCTTTCAGGCTTTTCCCCACTTTGCGTTTATCTATGTCAAAAGCGGCAACTACGTTGATGTCTCCCGGTGTGTAGCCACCTAGATTATAATGCATAAGACCGATAGTATCTTCCGGTGAATTTTTGTACAATTCAATTCCTTGTAATAATGAACTAGCGCAATTTCCAATACCAGCAATGGCTATGTTAATTCTTGACATTGAAATACCTCCTTAAGCTCATTAAGTTGTTATTTTCGATGCCAATAATTATTTAAGCCATTATCTGGGCGATCACTCCTTTCTTAAATTTAATAATATTTTTTAAATTATTTTTTCATTTTTCGTACAAACAGAATTATTCCCTTCACCTCCTTTGGTAAATAAAAACTATAATAAAATTCCTAAACAAGTTAGGAGTTTATTTTAAGCTATGAATTTATACCGGTATTGTAAGATAATAGAAACAACTCCCAACTAAAAAAATCAGAAGCTTTTCTATTATTAGCACTCTCTGAGAAAGGCTGCTAACAGCATTATAACAGAGAATAGATAATTTATGCAACTATATCCTAAATGTGAAGTTGTCACTTTGGATATAAGTCCAAGAAGGAATTTATATTGTTTTTTAGAATAAATCAAATAAGTCAAATTTATGGCCAGGATGTGATTAAACCTATGCATGACTTTTTCGGAAACGACTGATAATAATGGTGAAATCAGGAGGTGGCAAAATGTTTTCTAACGTTTTAAAGCCAGGGAAAATTGGCACTTTAGAGTTAAAAAACAGATTCATTATGCCTGCAATGGGTTCCGGACATGGCGACCTTGACGGCAGGGTCACTCCTAAACTTATTGAGTATTACAAAGCCCGGGCTAAGGGAGGATTTGGCTTAATCATTGGGGAATTTGCCTGTGTTTCTGAAGAAGGAAAGGCAGTACCGGGTCAGCTGATGATCACAAGCGATGATTACCTTCCCGCTTTCAAACAACTGACGGACAGCATTCATCAAGCCGGGGGAAAAATAGCGTTGCAAATTCATCATGCCGGCCGGGAGACTAACTCAGCCGTTACCGGCAGACAGCCTGTAGCACCTTCCCCGATTCCTTGCCCAATTAATCGAGAACTTCCCAGGGAATTAACTACCGCTGAGATATATGAGTTGATTGAAAAATTCGGAGAAGCTGCATTGCGGGCTAAAAAGGCCGGTTTTGATGCTGTGGAGATCCACGGGGCGCATGGTTATTTAGTTGCCCAATTCCTTTCTCCCAATACAAATAAGAGGGTGGACGAATTCGGGGGAGATTTAAGCGGGAGAATGAAGTTTGCCGTAGAGTTAATTAAGAAAATTAAGGAAAAATGCGGCCAAGATTATCCCCTGATCTTTAGAATCAGCGGTGAAGAAAGAGTCGAGGGCGGTATGGGTCTAAGGGAAACAGCAGCTATTGCCCAAGGACTTGCCGAGGCCGGGGCTGACGCCATCCACGTTTCCACTGGGGTTTATGCCAGTTTGGTTTGGACTGTTGCCCCCTACAATGTGCCCCAAGGTTATAACCTTACAGCGGCTGAAACAATTAAAAAAGCGGTAAACGTACCGGTGATTGCAGTTGGGAGAATCGTTGAGCCTTTAATGGCCGAAAATGTAGTGGCCTCGGGCATTGCCGATTTTGTGGCTTTAGGGCGAGCTTCTCTTGCTGATCCTGATTTTCCGCTTAAAGTTAAGGAGAATAGAACCCAGGAAATATCCCCTTGCGTCGGCTGTCTGACAAGATGCCAAGGGGTACAGGGAGTAAGGCCTGACGACCATGGCGTGTCCTGTATGATTAATCCCTTCACCGGCCATGAAAATACTATGATTATTAGGAAAACTGAAAAGCCTAAAAAAATTGTTGTGGTGGGCGGAGGCCCGGGCGGTTTGGAAGCTGCTTGGGTGGCAGCTGCCAGAGGGCATCAGGTTATTTTGTTGGAAAAAAGCGGTCAACTGGGAGGCCAGTTCCTGACGGCATCTATCCCGCCCGGGAAACAAGAACTGGCTAGAGCAATCCGCTATTATATTGAAATGTGTAAAAAATATAATGTGGATATTAGGCTGAATGTTAAGGCTGATGTTCCTTTCCTGGAATCCCTGCAGCCTGATGCGGTTATTTTAGCGACAGGTGCCGTACCCAAGGAATTAAATGTTCCTAACCAGGGCATACCTGTTGCCCAAGCGGTAGATATTCTTGCCGGCAAAGTGCTCCCCGGGCAAAGAAATTTAGTTGTCGGCGGGGGGTTGGTAGGCTTGGAAACCGCTAAACATTTACTAAGCCAGAACCGGCAGGCAACGATTGTGGAAATGCTTGAATCTGCAGGAGAGGATATTCATGCTCACATCAAGTATTTCCTTTTCAAATCCTTAGCGGATGGAAATGTAGATATCTTAACCAACACCAAAGTGAAGGAGTTTAAAAAGGACGGGGCTCTCTGTCAAAGTCCGCAAGGTGACCTTATACTAACCGGTTATGACATGGCGATCCTGGCTTTGGGTGCGGACTCTTATAACCCCTTGGAACATGAACTTAGAAGAAAGATTAAGGAAGTGCATGTTATTGGGGATGCAGCCAAACCGCGTAACGCAGTCGTGGCTATAGATGAAGGCGCTTTATTGGGCTTGGAAATCTAAGTTTAAGATAATTTAAGATAAATTATTGTCAAGCGCTCCGGCGGGAAAACTTGTCCTGCCGGATTTTGTTATGCATAATAAGAAGAGAGTTTTTAGTATCTAAAATCTAAAGATTAAAAATTTAGAAAAATAAAATGTTAAAGGTTGAAAATACTTTATGAAAAAATTAGTCCTTGGAATCTTGGCGCATGTGGATGCAGGTAAGACAACCTTGGCCGAAAGTATGCTTTATTTAAGCGGGAGAATTAGAAAAATGGGCAGGGTGGACAATAAGGATGCTTATTTGGACACCTGGGAGCTGGAAAAGGCCAGAGGCATCACTATTTTCTCCAAACAAGCAATTTTGGAATTAAACGATATTGAGATTACCTTGCTGGATACCCCAGGACATGTGGATTTTTCGGCTGAAATGGAGAGAACTCTGCAAGTGCTGGATTATGCGATCTTAGTAATCAGTGCAGCCGATGGGGTGCAGGGTCATACCAAGACTTTGTGGAGACTCCTTGATCTGTATCAGATTCCTGTTTTAATATTTATTAATAAAATGGATCTGAATGGGATGGATAAGGTTAAGCTAATTAAAGAATTAAAAGATCAGCTTGGTGATGGCTGTGTTGAATTCGAAGAAGTTGAAACAGAGGGCTTTTACGAAGAACTGGCTATATGTGATGACCTCCTGCTGGAAACCTATCTAAAAACCGGAAGAATTGAAACTCTGGACATAAAAAAGGCAGTTAACGCCCGCAAAATTTTTCCGTGCTTTTTCGGTTCTGCTTTAAAGTGTGAAGGCGTGGAGCCTTTTCTTCAGAGTATAGCAAAATATGCCCAAATCCCTTCTTACCCCGAGGAATTCGGGGCTAGAATATTTAAAATAACAAGGGATGAGGAGGGAAACCGGCTTACACACCTGAAGATTAAAGGCGGCAGGCTAAAGGTAAAGGATGTCTTAACTGTCGGCGGCAGGCAGGAAAAAGTTAATCAAATTCGCCTGTATTCCGGGCAAAAGTTTGAGGTCAGAAGCGAGATTGAGGCAGGTTCTGTCTGCGCTGTGACCGGGCTTAGCCAAAGCAAACCGGGAGAAGGTTTAGGTAGCGAGAAAGCTACCGTTAAGCCGGTCTTAGAACCCGTCTTGTCTTATCAGATCATCCTGCCGGAAGGTTGTGACCCCAGAGTAATGCTTCCCAAGCTGCGCCAGCTTGAGGAAGAACAGCCTGAACTCCGTATTGTCTGGGATGAAGAGTTGCAGGAAATCCAAGCGAAGATTATGGGAGAAGTGCAGATAGAAATCTTACAGGAACTAATCCAAAACCGTTTTGGGGTTAAGGTAGTTTTCGGCGTGGGAAAGATTATCTATAAAGAAACGATTGCCAAGGTGGTAGAAGGAGTAGGACACTTTGAACCCTTAAGGCATTATGCCGAGGTTCACCTGTTACTAACCCCGGGAGAGCCGGGAAGCGGTCTTGAGTTTGGAACAGAATGCAGCGAAGATCTTTTAAGTAAAAGCTGGCAAAGACTTGTCTTGACACATCTGGAAGAAAAGGTGCATAAAGGCGTTCTGACAGGGTCGCCCATAACTGATATGAAAATTACTTTAGTAGCAGGCAAAGCCCACGAGAAGCATACCGCGGGCGGTGACTTCCGAGAGGCTACTTACCGTGCCGTTCGGCAAGGGTTAATGGAGGCTGAATCCATTTTATTGGAACCTTATTATGTTTTTGAACTGGAGCTGCCTGCGAAAATGGTAGGGAGAGCCATGGCGGACATTGAAAAAATGCATGGAAACGGTGAGATATCCCGGACAAGCGGTGAGATGGCGGTTATTATAGGGAGCGCTCCGGTTGCAACCATGAGGAATTATCACCAGGAAGTGGCTAATTATACCAAAGGAATGGGCAGACTGTTCTGCACACTCAAAGGCTACGAACCATGCCATAATGCCGCAGAGGTCATTGAACAGATTGGCTACGATGCGGAAAGGGATGTGGAAAACCCGGCAGGTTCGGTGTTTTGCTCTCATGGTTCCGGCTTTTTGGTACCTTGGAATAAAGTCAAAGAGTACATGCACCTGGAAAGCTATTTCTCTTCAGTAATTACCAGAAAGTCTAAAGATGCATTTACTGGCATATCGACTGGATAACAGCCATGGTTTAAAATATAATTATAATAAAGTTTCGGTCTAGAATAATAACATTAAAAATAAATGGGAGGTAATACCATGAACAACGAGAAAACCCTAGAAAATTTGATGGCTGCCTTTGCGGGTGAGTCACAAGCCAACCGGAAATACCTTGCTTATTCCCAAAAAGCCGAAAAAGAAGGGAAGCTTAATGCCGCCAAATTGTTTAAAGCTGCTGCCGACGCTGAAACCATTCATGCTCTTAGAGAACTTGAGGTTGCCGGAAAAATTCTCTCCACCAGTGAAAACCTGAAGGACGCAGTAGCAGGTGAAACCCACGAATTTAAGAACATGTACCCTGAATTTATTGAGGTCGCCAAAGCTGAAGGCAATAAAGCCGCTGTCTCGATTTTCACTTTTGCCATGAAGGCTGAAGAAGTGCATGCCAAGTTATATCAGGAAGCACTGGAAAACTTGGATGAAACAGAAGAAGTCTTCTATTACCTCTGCCCGGTTTGCGGCAATATTGAAAAGTCCGTTCCGGAAAAGTGCAGCATTTGCGGTGTTTCAGGAGAAAAATTCATTAAGTATTAAGAAGTACAAGTATTAAAAAGTACTTAAATAAATATTAAAAAGTTTTAGAAAAAAGTACTTAAAATAATATTTGTTAAATTGCCATTAATAAGGACATTACAAATATATCTCTTGATACTTAAATAGCAAAGAGTGCCGCCAACTGTCTGAGACTGTTTTGCGCACTCTTTTTTTTGTAGGCATATATTTTTGTAGGCATTTATTTAGGTATATATATTTATTCAAGGGTATAGATTTTACTCTAAGTTACCTAAAATATCCAAATACTTGAAATATTTTCTTTTGCGTATGTATGATATGGAAGATAGTGATTTCAAAAGAACGGAGGTTAGATTATGAAGAGAGCACTGGGCAGAATGAAGGTATTTACGATATTAATATTTGTAGTTTCGGTATTAATTGGTTGTAGCTCAGCGCCGGCTTCCACTTCCAATACTCCTTCCGAACCGGCTTCAAAACAGCCTTTAGAACCGTCTTCCGGCCAAGCTTCGGAGCCTGCTTCCGGAGGAGAAAAATATACAATGATGACCGGGAAGGGGTTGCCAGGTGTTTTCGTTATCCTGTAGATATTAATATCGATGGCCAAAGGGTAACTATTAAAAATGAACAAGAAATGCTTGTCCAGTATGACAAAGTATTTACTGCCGATGTGAAAAAAGCTGTTGTCCGGCAGCAAATTGGCGATCTGACAGCCAATGCCATGAATGTCATGGTCGGTAACGGTCAGCTTTGGTTCGGAGTAGATGAAAATCAAGATTACTATATCCTGGCTGTAAATCCTTAAGGTTGCTCAACATGCCGATGTTAATTTCATATTTATTTCAATCGCATCGTAATTACTTCATTTTAATTACTTCATTTTTATTTCACGTGGAACGGTGTTTCACGGGAAGTATATTCTTTATCGTTTGTTTATTCAGCCGCAATGGCCCAAAGATAGAGAGAGGCTACAGAACCGTAGGGCGAATATCTTTTTCTATATCTTGAAAACTGTTCGGGGCTTAAAGATTTAAGCCCATATAGTTTCATCATGCCCCGGCGAATACCTAAGTCGCTCCAACTCACTACATCTGGCCTTTCCAATGAGAAGATTAATAACATCTCGGCCGTCCATTTCCCAACTCCTTTAAGTGCCGATAAACGTTTAATTATCTCTTCATCTTGGAGTTGACTCATCTCGGCTAAATTCAGTTCTCCCTGGATAACGGCATTGCAAATCCCTATTATATAGCTTGCTTTTCTTAAGGACAGGCCGCATTGTTGTATTTCTGTTAGTGAAGCTGATGTTAGCGTTTCAGGAGAAATTACCCCGAAACGTTCTTGTAGCCTATTCCAGACAGTTACCGCGGCTTTGGCTGAGATCTGCTGGCTTACTATACTATGAATAAGAGCGGTAAATAAATCGGGGATTACCTCACGTTCGATCATGCCAATTCGGTCTATAGCCTGTCCCAGTTTCTTATCCATTTTCTTTAAGTAGGTAATTTCTTTTTGTCCGTATTTAAAGATATTCACTCGCTTCTTGCTCCTACCGAATATTTAAATTTTTAAAAGATAATATCAATAGATAAAGATAATATCAATAGATAAATATATAGATTATATTTATTTTTATTGAGTGGCAAAAAATATCATGTAGGTTGTGTTAGAATGGTCTTAACAAGAAAGCCAAAGGTGCGGTAAAGGCGGATAAGCAAGATGATTCCTCTAATAAGGCGATGGCGAATAATCTTTAGCTCCATGCGGATGGCTTTTAGGCTTTTAATAGTCCTTGGTATTGCCGCTTCCCTGGGCACATTTATTCCCCAAGGATTTCCTGCTGATTTTTACCTTGAGCATTATGGTTACTTACTGGGAAAGTTATTACTAATGTTAAGCTTTGATCACCTTTACAGCTCTTGGTGGTTTCTTGGGCTGGAAGGATTGTTGGGATTTAATATAGTTTTTTGTTCTCTGCAAAGGTTAAGAACAATCAACAGTATTTGGGAAACAGGCTCTATTTTGCTGCATTTGAGTATCCCGGTGATTTTTCTGGGAGGGGTAATTTCAGCGTTTTTAGGCATTAGAGCCGATATTAAGATAGCTGTTGGGGAAACAAAGGATTTAACTGGGCTTGGCTTCCCAGGTTATGTAATGCAACTGGAGGATTTTCGGATTGAATACTATGATACGCAGGAGCCAAAGCAGTATGTAAGCACTGTGGTTTTGGAAAATGCAAGCGGGGAGAGACTTGCCGGAGAAATCAAGGTCAATCATCCTCTTAAGCATAAGGAGCTGAAAATATACCAGCATAGTTATGGTTGGCAAGTGAGCGGTATGGTGAAGTACGAAGATCTAAGCCAGCCTTTTCAAATGGAAGAGGGTGGGGAGTTAGCCTTAAATGCTCAGGAAGGTCTCGTTTTAAAGCTTATTTTTATCCCGGACTTCGATAAGCAGACCGCTGCGCTGCGTTCTCTTTCTTCTTTTCCTCATAATCCTCGCTTGGCTTGTGCTTTAATTCAGGATACGGAATTACTGGATATGAAATTTGCGGCTCCGGGAGAACAAGTTATTTTAGGAGAGCATCAGGTTCTGTTTGTCGCTTATCGTTACTATAGCGGTTTAATTGTTAAAAGTGATCCGGGTCTACTTTGGATTTTTTGTGGATTTGGCCTGATGGTTCTCGGTTTTTTGCTGCGCTATGCAGTTCCGCAGTGTTTGATGGGAGGAAGAAAATTGTGGAAATAGGGTTAAACTTTGCTGTTTTTATTTGTATTTTAATTAGCATTATCATCAGCACTGTCGCTCTGTGGAAAGCAGGAAAAAACATAGAAAAAATAGCCTTTGGGTTGCTTGTCCTGGCTTTTTTCTTGTTGACTGCTTCTTTGAGTGTCAGGAGTTTCAATTTAGGAAGGCTGCCGTTTGCCAATCTATATGAATATACTTTTGTTTTTGTTTGGGGCATATTGCTACTATATGCTCTGTCCCGCAGCAAACTCCATTCGGCCTTGTTTACCCTTTTAGTTGCTTTCCTGACTTTTGTGCTCCTTTCTTTTGGCAGTACTATGCCGTCGGAAGCCAAACCTCTCCTGCCAGCATTACAAAGCTATTGGCTCCGGCTTCATGTCGGAACAGCCATTATCTCTTACTCGGCTTTTGCGCTGTCCTTTTGTTTGGCTATTATGTACTTAATTAAGGAAAAGGCCAAGGGTGCGGATTTTCCAGGAATACTACCTCCACTGGAGAAGTTGGATAAACTCCAACACTTGGCCATTATTGTCGGTTTTTCTTTTCTTTCCTTGGTCTTGATTACGGGCGCGATCTGGGCGGAGGAAGTGTGGGGCAAGTGGTGGAGCTGGGATCCTAAAGAAACATGGGCTTTAATTACCTGGCTCATCTATGCCGCCTATCTTCATTGCCGCCAGAGGCGGAATTGGAAGGGTAAAAAGGCTTCAATCCTGGCAATTGTCGGATTTCTGGTTGTGCTTTTCACTCTCTATGGCGTGTCTTTTCTTATGTCAGGTTATCACAGTTATATTTAACATTTATATTTAAGAGGACGAAGTAGAGTGGTATGGTTGTAAACTAAGGAAATGAATCATAAGCCTAAAATATGCAATAATTTGTGGTTTGACAAAAATTAAACAGTACTTTAAATTTATATTTATGCATAAATAGTTTTCAACAATGTATAAGTATTCAATTATTGAGGGGAGATGTTTAGAGTGAAAAGATTAATGGTATTAATTCTTGTTTCTCTGCTTATTTTGACGATGGCAGGTTGCGGTTCAAGCAATGCCCCCAGCGGCGGCGCAGACAAAGATGGGGGTAAGGAAGTACCTAAGGTTAAGGTGATTGATATTCCCCTGACACAAGAGGAATATGCTTTTGGGGTAGATAAAAATCAACCCGAACTCCTTGAAGAAGTAAACAAATTCGTAGCTAAGATTAAAGAAGATGGTACATTTGACCAAATTTTGAACAATTATTCTGGCGACGGAGAGCCAAAGGCTGTTACATCCGCTAAATTAGACAACACCAAAGACCAGCTTGTTGTAGCCACCAATGCTGCTTTTGAACCTTTTGAATATACCAAAGGTGATAAGTATTACGGTATAGATATGGAAATAGCTGAACTTCTGGCTAAGCACCTGGGTAAAGAGTCAGCCTGTGCCCAAGCCTGATTTAGGAACATTGGCTGTGGATATGTACTGGAGGCTTTATTATGATCCCTTGATATTACCTCAGTGGCCGGTGGAAGTAATTCAAGGCGTGCTTTATCATGAGGTTTGTCACCTTTTGCGCGATCATGCTGCCAGAATGAAAGATTATGACCCACATTTGAGCAATATGGCGACTGATGCGGAAATAAATGATGACCTGATTCGGGAAGGCATAAGATTCCCACATGAACCGCTGACTCCTCAATCCCTTGGCCAGCCTGAAAATCTCCTTGCTGAGGAATACTACACCGCCCTGGTAAGTAAGCAAGAACAGAAATCAGAAAAACAAAGGCAATCCCAAACACATACCCGGCCGGATTCGGCCGAGGAGAATAATTCAGCGTCTAGAAGTGGCCAAGGAGATTATTCTAATGATCCTAGCGAAAGACAGAGCTCGGGTTTAGACGAGAGTGTTAGGACAGAAAACGATCAATCTGAGCGCCCTTTGTCCGGTTCTGGTTGGTGCGGCTCTTGTGCGACGGGGCAGATGGCACCCTGGGAGGAACCTCCACCAAGCAAAGGGTTATTAATCGGACTGAGTAAAATGGAAGGAGAGCTAATCCGCCGGCATGTTGCTAATGAAATCCAAGAACATGCTAAGGCTCAAGGCCGGATCCCAGGGCACTGGCTTCGTTGGGCCAAAGAAAAGCTTCAGCCGCAAGTAGATTGGCGCAAACAACTGGCAGCGACTGTTCGGGCCTTCGTGGCTGACACGGCCGGAGCCACAGATTACTCTTACCGGCGCCCTTCACGTCGCCAAGGACAGGCCGTGAAAGGAAATGTTATTTTCCCGTCTCTGCGCTTCCCGGTACCATCAGTAGCCGTTATTGCAGATACAAGTGGCAGTATAGCGGATAGGATGCTGGCACAGATCCTTGCTGAAATAACCGGAATCTTAAAGGTTATAGGCCAAAGGGAAGGAGTTCGGGTTCTGGCAGTGGACCAAACTGTTCAGTTTTGTCGGCAGATCTTTCGCCCGGAACAAGTCCAATTAATCGGTGGCGGCGGAACAGATATGGGTGTCGGCTTGGAAGCAGCAGCTAGGTTAAAGCCCTCACCCCAGTTAGGAATTGTAATTACGGATGGGTATACATCGTGGCCTGCACGGCCCCCGCGGGGGATGAAAGTAATAGTTGTATTAATCGGAGAGGGTAAAGCGCCGTCTTGGGCTAAGACAATAAACATTAGTTCCGCTTAGGAGTATATTACTTTTTGAAGAACTAATTTTGGAGAACTGCGCTCGTAAGATTGTTTACTCCTTATTTGCTCCGATGAAGGTATCTATTGCCTGGAAAGTTTGAGATTGTTCCAAATTTCCCAGCACCATGTAGCGTGGGATAACATAATCGCTGTATTTATTTCGAACACCTTCCAAACTATAAATCGGTTCATCCCAAATGGTCATACCGGAACTAAGGCCGATTTGTTTGAAAGTACTTTTTAATTCCGGGCTGATATCATCTATATTGCCGGTTTTTTTAGGATGGTAGGCTCCGAAAGGATAACAAATTTGGGTAGGTGTGACACTTTTCCCAGGTGTACAGGATAGGATCTCTAAAAAGGCTTTGCCCGGACCGGTGTAAGGAGAGGAGTATTCCCAAGAATACTCCAAGTTTTCAATATAAATACTTTTGGGATAGACATCTGTGCCTTCCAAGGAGCTAACTTCATAGTGAACTGGAAATTGAAACTTAGTGTCATCCGGCTTTTGCCAGGTATTATTGGCTTCATCCCAAGCCGGCCAGGGTAAATCCTGTTGGTCAAGGTAGATCCTTACAAGGCCGGTTCCATTCGGACTGGGATTTGCTGTTTCGAACGTAAGGGTATACTCTTGCCCTGCGGTAAATTTGTAGGGAGTAATGTTAATCGTTTGCCAGGCCCATTCTCGCCAATTGGGAGAAAACCTGGAAACTTTTTCGCCATTAATATAAACATCAATTATTAGAGGATACCATTCGCCCAAATTAGCAACAGTTTTAAATCTTAAAGCTTCACCGGTAAAGGATTGCTCAGGAGTAAACTTAATGGATGTTTTAGCCAAGCTACCGTTGCTATAAGTACCACCTAAGACCAAACATTCCAAATAGTCATTTTCCTCATAGCCAGTCGAATAGGCATGCCAGGAAGCTGCCAGATACTTTTGAATAGCATTATTGTTGGCGATTAAATCATTGTAAATATATTGTCTAAACTCTTGCTGGGATACTTCCCGGCCGTTATCTCCGGCTAATATCAAGCAGGCCTGAGCAGGCCATTTCACATTGGCATCATAGGTCATTCCTGTACAGGTGGTTGAAAGTTAATAATCCCCCGAAAAATTAGGTATAGCATAAATGTTAAAAGTGGCATTACCGGTATTTTGGGTTGTGAAAGTGATGGTATAAGTCTCATTGGCTTGCAAAGTGTATGCACGGTCGAAATTAATGGTAACAAATTCTTTTTCCGGCCACTGGCTGCGGGTATCGTATTCTGTAGTACTGATTGTGGATGTGGCAACTTCTGTTCCGTTAATGCTTATTTTAACAGTGGCATCGTAGCCGCTGCTATATGGAGTATGGAGAGAAGCCCAAGCTCTCAGCTTATTGACAGTAACGTTTGTTTTGGCTTTAAATTGGATTGAACTGGTAATTGGCTGCATTGTATTAATATCAGTACCGAATAAAGGGAAACCCCAGGTTAATTGATCTACATGGGCAAAATCCCAGTACCAGCGCGAATCATTAGTATTAATATAAATAAACTCTCCATTATCGATATAACAAGGACCTTCTAAAATTGGTTCGGACACTACGGCATTATCTTGTAGTCTTAAACTAAAGTGATGAAGGTTATAAGTGTGATTGAGTATTTCGCAATATCCGGCGGAATAGATTTGATTAAGTTCAGCCCAGCTTGTATAGCCCTCCTCGGGAGCAATTGTACCAAGTCTCCTGCCAATAACAGCGATGCCAAAAGGAATCTGCTGCTCAATTAGCCAATAAGCGGCTAAACCTACTGATTCTCTGGCATCATCAATGATTATTGTAGCTATAGGCCCATTTGGGTTATTTTTTTGGGCATACCATTCGGCATATTTGGAAGGGGGTACAAAAGTAAATCCTTTGTTTTTCAGGTAATTAATTTGTTCCTTAAAGTCATCCAGATAAATTACATATTCCGATTTCTCATCTGGGTTTGTAGTGAATCCATGATAGCATAAGGCGATATTATTGAGTTGGGGAGAGGAGGGTGCTTTGGCATAAGCTGCATTGCTAAACAACAAAAGGAAGATGATTATAGTAATTAAGTAGTAAGTTGCTTTGGGTCTCATCAAATTAATCCTCCTTATAAGATTCAACTAAGAGAAATGCAAATCTATTATTTGGAAATGGATAAAGTTTAACTTCTTAGAGGTATATCTATTGCTTAATAATAGACTTGTACTTACATTAAATGGTAAATTCTACACATAATGGAATATTCCTTTTCTGGTGTTAAAATAACATAAAATGTTCTATAATCGGCGAAAAAATTTACTAAATTTAAGGAATTTAAAATCTACTGAACTTTGAAATTATAGTCAATAAAAAGACCGGGTTTAACTACCGGCTTTTTTATTGATAGTAGAGTTAGGATTCAGCGAACAACCGGGTAATAGTTGTGAAAAAGTAGAACTTAAGAAAATATTGATTAAGAGCCTATCTCCAATTATAATGAAATAGAGTTTTTTAGGTAGTTAGGAAGTACGGTACTATCTAGAAAATACATCGTAGACAAACAAGCCTAAATTGTTGGATGGTAGAACGGAGGAAAAGAGAAATGTTAATTACGGAAATACTTGCTCGCAATGCTCTGCTGTATGGGCAGGAGAAATGCCTGACCGAGATTAATATGGATCTGCAGGAAAGGCATAATGTTACATGGATGGAGTATGAACTTATTGAAAATAACCCTGCCGGTGAATACCGGCGGGAAATGACCTGGCGGGTATTTGACGAGAAAGCCAATCGGATGGCTAACCTGCTCTTAAAGAGGGGTATTAAAAAAGGGGATAAAGTTGCTATTCTTCTTATGAACTGTTTGGAATGGCTGCCAATTTATTTTGGTATCCTAAAAGCCGGTGCGGTGGCAGTGCCGCTAAACTTTCGCTATACCGCAGAGGAAATAAAATATTGCCTGGATTTATCTGATACTGTGGCCTTGGTTTTTGGGCCTGAATTTATTGACAGGATAGAAGCAATATACAATGATATTCCCAAAGTGAGAATGCTTTTCTTCTCCGGAGAAAACAGACCTCTTTTTGCTGAGAATTACGATCGTTTAACAGCTAATTGTTCTTCTGAAGCTCCTTCAGTTGAGCTGTCAGAAGATGATGATGCGGCTATTTATTTTTCCTCGGGGACAACAGGATTCCCTAAAGCAATCTTGCATACCCACCGCAGCCTGGTGTCGGCCTGTTATACGGAATTAAACCATCACGGCCAAAAACGTGATGACAATTTCTTGTGTATTCCTCCTCTTTATCATACCGGTGCCAAAATGCATTGGTTCGGCAGTTTGCTCTCCGGGAGTAAGGCTGTACTCTTGCGAGGTGTCAAACCGGAATGGATTTTAAAAACGGTATCGGAAGAAAAGATTACTATAGTCTGGCTTTTAGTTCCTTGGGCTCAAGATATCCTTGATGCCATTGAACGGGGAGACGTGAAGCTGGAAGATTATGAACTATCCCAATGGCGCTTAATGCATATCGGCGCCCAGCCTGTCCCACCAAGCTTAATTCGCCGTTGGAAAAAATATTTCCCAAATCATCAATATGACACTAATTATGGCTTAAGTGAAGCAATCGGTCCCGGCTGTGTCCATTTAGGAGTTGAGAATATTCATAAAGTTGGGGCTATTGGTATACCGGGTTACAAATGGGAAGTTAAGATTACCGATGAAAACGGTCGTCCGGTTAAGCAAGGAGAAGTAGGTGAATTAGCAGTCAAGGGACCGGGGGTAATGAAATGTTACTACAAGAATCCGGAAGCGACTGCGGACGTAATCAAAGATGGTTGGTTGTTTACCGGGGACATGGCGAGAATGGACGAGGATGGGTTTATCTATTTAGTTGACCGCAAGAAGGATGTTATTATCAGTGGGGGAGAAAATATTTATCCGGTGCAAATAGAAGATTTTCTCCGGGCTCATGACGCTATTAAAGATGTTGCCGTTATCGGCTTGCCGGACGACCGTCTTGGAGAAATAGCGGCGGCTATTATAGAGCTTAAAGCGGGCTTTGAATGTACCGAAGAAGATATTAAGGCTTTTTGTAAGTCGCTGCCCAGATATAAACGGCCGCGTAAGATTATCTTTGACCAAGTCCCGCGTAATCCAACCGGGAAAATTGAAAAGCCCCACTTAAGAGAAAAATACGGGGCTGTAAGGTTGGTAGCGGCTCTGACTGAAAGATAATAATCCATGAATGTAACAAACACCTACAGGGCAGATTGTATGTAGGTGTTTGCTTTTTAAGCAATCATTTAAAGCTTTTGGAGGTAAGAAATGTCGGAAAGAATTATGTTGGAGAAAATGATTTGGGCTGTGGTAGGAGTATCACCCAATCCTCAAAAATACGGATATAAAGTGTATCAAAAGTTAAAGAAATGCGGATATAAGGTTTATGCCGTTAATCCCTTCTACGAAAATATTGAGGAAGATAAATGTTACAAAGACTTATCTTCTTTGCCGGAAATACCGCAAGTTGTAAATATGGTGATATCAGCGAAGAAAGGCAAGGCCGTAATTGAAGAAGCCGCCAAACTAGGAATAAAATATGTCTGGTTTCAGCCGGGAAGTTGTGATAAGGAGTTACTGGAGTTAACTGGAAAACTTGGGATGGAATCCGTTCAGGCTTGCGTGCTTGTGAGCACGAAATAAACAATTACTAAAGTGCCTAAAGCGATGCGGTACCAGCCGAAAGCTTTAAAGTCGTTATTTCTTATGTAGCCCAATAAGAATTTGATGGCCAGAATAGAAACTACAAAAGCTACAGCCATACCAGTCAATAAAATGGCTATTTCTAAGTTAGTAAAAGATAAGCCAAATTTAACCAGCTTTAAAGCGCTGGCTCCAAACATTACAGGAATAGAAAGGAAAAAAGAATATTCGGCTGCCAAGTACCGCGACGATCCAAGAATAATTGCACCTAAAATAGTTGCTCCTGAGCGTGAAGTTCCCGGGATTAAGGATAAAACCTGAAACATACCGATTAAGAAGGCGGTCCGATAAGTCAAGTCATTAATGGTATTAATCCTGCTTTTCCTGTATTTATTACGATTTTCTACCACAATAAAAAGTATCCCATAAAGGATCAACATTAGGGCTACGGTTTGGTAATTATAGAACTTGGCATTTAACCAATCATCGAATAGTAAGCCCAACACTGCCGCCGGTAAGACCCCTATTATTACTTTATACCAAATCTTCATGGTATTTTTCTTTTCAGAGAGAGTTTTGCGCGCGGAAAAGGGATTTAGTCTTTCAAAATATAGAATGGCTACTGCTAGAATCGCACCTAATTGGATAACAACAAAAAACATTTCTTTAAATTCAGCCGTAGCGTTCAGTTGAATAAATTCTTCCACCAGGATCATATGACCGGTACTGCTGATAGGCAGCCATTCGGTGATCCCTTCCACTATTCCAAGTAAGACAGCTTTTATTATTTCTAAAATTAACACTAAGACAGTTACCTCCTAAAATTATTCTTTTCGGACAATTTCATTACCTTTTGTTATTATACAGCTTCTATCAAAACATTTCATAGTGCTAGTTCCGCAAAACCACAGTTTTTGTGGATAATTTTGGCTTAATTATTGTGTCTTATTATAGTAATAGTAATCTTTATCCCTTATATACCTTATTTATATCTCTTAATTTATATTTTATCGAATTAAGAACAAACTGCTCTATTAGAATACGAATTGATGGAAGAAGTATTTGAAAACAAGGGATCTGTTTGCGGGTTTTTCGGGAGCGAATTATTTTGCATAGAAACACTTTAACTACTAAACTAAATTAGTTTATAATTAGTTTATAATAAAAGAACGTCTTAGAAACTAAAGTCTGCTGGAGTTTGCATGAGGTAATATGCTGGGTGCATGGAATGAAGAAGAGCCTGAAGCATGCTAGTGTGAAGACTAAGCGCAGTTAGAAGATCTAATAACCGAAAAAGGAGGTAACTGATGAATCTAAAAGAAACAGCATTAGAAGTTTTATATTCTACCGTACCGATTATTGCTATCATTTCTATCTTGCAATTTACCGTTGTTAAATTACCTTGGGAAGTGTTTGGGAAATTTATCGGCGGTGCTGTTATGGTAATTTTAGGGCTGATTCTTTTCCAGCTTGGTGTAAACAAAGGCTTTTTGCCTATGGGTGAAATGACCGGCGCTAGAGTAGTAGCAAAAGGGAAATTATGGTTGATCTTGTGTTTCGGTTTTGTGTTAGGTTTTGCCGTTACTGTTGCCGAGCCAGATCTTCAGGTTCTGGCCTCACAAGTTGATGCGGTATCTGAGGGACAGATTGGCAGATACATTTTGTTAATTTCTGTTGCTCTCGGGGTTGGCATCTATGTCCTGCTCGCTTTATTAAGGATATTTTTAAATATCTCTTTTTACTATCTCCTTCTGGGGAGCTATGTCTTAATTTTGTTGTTATCTTTCTTTACCCCTCCTCAATATCTGGCAGTTTCCCTTGATTCCGGCGGGGTAACCACAGGGCCGATGACAGTCCCCTTTATTCTAGCCCTAGGTGTCGGTGTAGCCGCTTCCGTAAGAAGAAAAGGTGTTGCCTCTGAAGATAATAGTTTTGGTTTTGTAGCTTTAGCTTCGGCCGGCCCCATCTTGGCAGTTCTTTTGTTAGGGGTGATCTATCAATGATCGCTGTACTGTTTGAAGGCTTTCTAGGGACTATTAAGGATGTGACTATCGCTTTAGCTCCTGTTGTTGTCTTGTTTCTTTTAGCTCAGGTTTTTTTGCTCAAGCTCCCTCGCCGAAGGCTGTTCCGTATTGCTAAAGGGGTTATTGTTTGTTTTTTTGGACTGGTCTTGTTTCTCCAGGGTGTCCATGTTGGTTTTATGCCTGTAGGAGAAATGATGGGCATAACTTTGGGAGATTTAGAATATAATTGGATATTAATACCCCTTGGTTTTGTGCTTGGGTTTGCTGCAGTTATGGCTGAACCTGCCGTCCAAGTTTTAGTTGATCAAATTGAGCAAGTTTCCGGTGGATCTATTAATAAAAAAGCCGTTCTTTTAACACTTTGTTTAGGTGTAGGTATTTCCGTAGCCTTAGCGATGGCTAAAATATTAATGGGAATTCCTCTCTGGTATTTTATTCTTCCCGGATATGTGATAGCATTCATCTTAAGCAAATTTGTCAATACTAAATTTGTTACCATCGCTTTTGACTCCGGAGGGGTTGCGACCGGACCAATGACAGTTACTTTTATCTTATCCATGACAGTCGGGGTAGCCCAAGTTTTAGAAGGAAGAAATCCTTTATTAGACGGCTTTGGTACAGTTGCCTTAGTTGCCATGATGCCCATCCTAACTATTCTATTATTGGGCTTCTTGTACACTAGAAAGGAGAAAGAGGAAAGCTAATGAGTATTTATTCCTCCATGCCAGGTGATGATCACAGGTTAATTATAACTATTGTTAAAAAAGGTGTTGCCGGCAAGGTGGTAAATGCCACCAAGGAAGCAAAAATCGGTGGCGGTACGGTCTTTTTGGGCCGAGGAACAGCCAATAAGAAGCTGTATCGGCAATTCTTTGGGATTGATTATGAACCGGAAAAAGAAATAATATTTACTTTAGTTGAGCAGGAAAAGCTGAATGCCGCTTTGGAGATTATCCTTAGAGAAACAAAACTGGACCAGCCGGGAAAGGGCATTGCTTTCGTGATCCGAGTACGGGAAATTATAGGTCAAATTTCCATGTTGAACAGCCAGAAAAAAGATGGAGGGCTTGCTATGAACGCTTCGTTAAAAGACTGTCCGGTGAAATTTGATTTAATAGTGACCATAGTAAATGACGGTTTTGCAGAAGATGTTATTGAGGCTGCTAAAGGAGCAGGAGCTGAAGGGGGAACTATTATTCACGGGCGGGGCAGTGGCATCCATGAAAATGCCAAACTATTTGGAATGACTATTCAACCTGAGAAAGAAATAGTTTTAACCCTGGTTGATACGAAGAAAACCCAGCAAATCCTAGAGGCTATTAATGAGGCTGTCCATCTTGATAAGCCTAATACAGGTATTGCCTTTGTCTTAGATGTGGAAAAAGCATATGGGATACATCATCTGACCAAGTAACGCTGCAAAATGCTACGTTTACGACGCTTCGCTGCTCTAACTGACCCTTCACTCTATTCGGGATGACATAAGATTGCACTCCGTTTTGCTTGAAAAAAGGGTTCTTTGTCAAATGTTGGGGTGGCAGGTATTCAGTCGAATACTTGCCACTTTTAATTTATGAGCAACAATGTAAGATACGGGTTCTAAAACGGGTAAATTTCCTGAAACCATAAGCATTACGTT
>DUML01000091.1 GCA_012839895.1 Peptococcaceae bacterium
GAGGTATTTGATTATAATTTAGTAAAATACCTTTTTATTAATGGGCGATTATTTTATATAAAATTACTAAATACATTTTCAAGTGTTTTTATCATCTTTTCCCTAAATCCTTTTCCCTCTCCTCTTTACCCTCCCATATATAATTATGTATTTAGTAAATTTGCCCAAATCCTTGATATTACAATACTTAAATAGATTTTTAAGCGACAAAAATTGATTCAGGATACAAATGATAAGGTTTATGGTTTATGGGCTAAGTACATTTAAGATATACTTCCCTTAACCCTCTCACCCTCAGAAAATTACTTTACAAAAATTTTTAATTATTAATTTGACTTTTCCCTATTTCTCCGTATAATGTGAAAAATGAAATTTTGAAAGGATGAACTTTATGAGCCAAAATTTATATATAAAAGATTTCAAGAACCTAAAAGTATGGCAGAAATCAGCAGAATTAACAAGTGAAATATATAAAGTTATTAAGAAGTTTCCCAAGTTTGAAACCCACATAATTGTATCTCAACTTTTAAGGGCGTGTACTAGTATTTGTGCCAATATCGCAGAGGGCAACACACAATTATATAAAAGCAGAGAATACTACCACTACAATCTCGCCCTCGGAAGTGCAGGAGAGACCCGTAACTTCCTTACCATAGCCTTGATGAATGAATATATCACTAAAGATGAGTATGATGCATTGGAAGCAAGGTTAATCGAAATTATCAAAATGCTGCATGGGTGTATCAGAAAACTGGAACCTGAGCCAAGCAACGAGTCAAAGGATGCTGCTGTGGGTTGATTTAATATTACATAAAAATGAGCCTGTAATCGCGTTATAGTAATATATTTTACAGGCTCATTCCTAAATAATATTAATTAACTGAGTTTTTTATCTTGGTCATTTATATCTCCTAGCCTCTCTATACGCATCTTTAAGTTGTTGAGGCAAACTCCATTTCGATTTAAGAACATACTTATCATGCCTATGAATGTATTGAAATACATCATCAAGGTTGGTAAATTCCTGCTGAAAATGATAATTCTTATTTCCAAATTTTTTGTTCTGGTGATAAAGAAGGTACCGTTTCTTCCTAGTTCTTAGTATTATCCATAAATCTAGAACTGAATAGGCATATATAACATTCTGAGCAACTGTAACGCTGAGATTATATTTATTGCTTTCACAAACTTCATCTTCGCCAAATGCATAAGTACTATTACACCTTACGGTTTTCATTAATCACCATCCCTTTTTGACTTATTTTATCGGGCCAAAAGGAGTAAGACAAGGGTCCAGCAGCAAAATTCAACTTTTCGAAAGCGTCAACGTAATGTTGACAAATTCGAAAAGTTCATAAGGTTATCCTTAATTCCTCCTTTTCCCATTGAGAAAAAACTCACTTAGCAAACCACAAGAATTATTCCAAAATTTATTACATAGCATTAGAATTGATTTATCTATCACGAAATCATGCTTATAATTTCAGAAAAAAATCAACGGGACAGTTGGATTGGGTGTGGCTGCACATTCAGTTCGTTCCAAGACATAAAAACCCTGTGAAGGACTACAAAATTTCTCCTGTAAGCACCTCACGTATTTTTACTAAACTTTATTCTCTTTCACTAACCATTTTTTATTAATCAAACTTTGTTTTGATTTGTTTTGATTGGAGCATAGTAAGATTGTTATAAGTATTACATAAAAATTATCGATATTTTAATTTACAATGATAATATGGATTGTTAACTTTAAAATTAAAAATAACCAAAGGAAACAATCCATGAAATTCGTTCTCTTTATATTAAAGAAATTTTTATTTTTAAGTGAACGAATTATAAACTTTATAGAATAATTATATTCGATGTTTAATATTTGCTATCATTCCCTGTCCAATTTCTACAGACGCACAATATTTATCTACAAAACAAACTATAAATGATTCATTATATTTTGGAGGCTTTATTGTAAGAGGCCACATATGCTTACTTATGATATCCTTCTCTATTTCATTTAAATCAAATAGTTTAACAGCATTTTCAAGTGCTATATCTGGATGCCTGAATGCATGTTTCCCTCCACTTAGTTTTGTAGTTCTCCAATCATATAAGAACAAATCGTGCAGTAAACCACCCCTTGCAGCGGAAACATAATCTAAGCCTATATATCTGCAAATCATATAACTGTAAAATGATACATTTAAACAATGGTCAAGACATGTCGTAAAGTAATGATGCCTATACCGATTCATCATTTTTACATTTTCATTTCTCAGTAAATCTTCAATGTAACTCTTATATTCCCTATAAATCTCGTTGTCTGCCTTTAACTTTAACCTTAATTCTTTTAAACTCATTTTGTACATATCCTCTAATCTCCTGATTAAGTTTGCCAACATTTAAAAACCGCAATTTAGGAAATGCCTGAAAAATCCTTTTATATTTTACAACTTGTTCATGAAAATTTCCTAAAGGATATTGATAATACATCAATACAACCTGCTTTAGGTCTATTATTTCTGTAACTGATTTTATTGTATCGAAAATAAAATAAAAAATTATAATAGCCGTCATAATAAATTTCGTTGATATGTTCAAAAAAGCAACATACTTAACAGTTATAGGATGAACAAAAGTGATTAGAATATAAGAAAGTATTCCCCAGAATATAGAATACTTTATACATACTCTCCCATGCAAATTTAAAAAGTTATTACTGTAATCCCACCATTTGCAGTTAAATATTTTCTCTAAAACATATCCGGTGATATATTCAAGTATTGTTGTTAATAACATAGCCAACAATATTTTAACTGGTGTTGACTCTGATACAATGCTAAGGCTATTATTTAAAAAAATTAGTAACTGAATAATCAATATTGCCCCAAATCCATATATGGGACAGAAAGGGCCATGCAAAAATCCTCTATTAATAAATTTCTTTTTAGAAATACTAGCATAAATTGTTTCCAGCACCCATCCTATAAAAGAGTATAGGGCAAAATATATTACAATATCAAAAAAGTATTCCCCCACTGTTTCTTCCCCCTTACAATACTACACTCAGCATTACTCATAAATGACCTGACCGTAATACTGAAATAATAAGAAACAATACTATTGCGCCGGCAATAACCAGTCCAATTTTTAAAATTGTTATATTTAGAAAATATACCTCTACCCCTGTATGGGCACTCATTCCAGAACCTATAATAATGCCTGCAATGACGATACTGACTGCCAGTAACACCATACTAAATGAAAGACGGTTAAAAATTTTTTCTATTCGTTTCACAATTCTCTCAATATCCTTAATCTTAAACTGCATTGTAAAATCTTCATCTTCTATTTTTTCTAAAAAGTTCAGCATCGAGGATGGGAATTTCCTTGCTAAATTACCATAGTCCATAATTCCACCAATAAATTCTTTTCCTATTTTTTCGGGCGAGAATATTCTAAACATTAACTTTCCTGCAATTGGCTCTGCAACTTCTAAAATATTGAGTTGTGGGTCTAATTTTTCTACTAAACCTTCTAAAGTAATAAGTGATTTTGCAAGCATTGTAAACTCGCTTGGAATCACAATATTATAGGAAAAGGCAAGATTAAAAATCTCATTGAATACCTCACCAATTTTTATCTCACTTAGAGGAACTGACAAATATTTATCCCTTAATGTATCAATATCCTTCTCAAGTTTTTTGATATTTACCCTACTTGACATTGCATCTAATCCTACTATTCCTTGAATAATCAATTTGCTGTTTTTAAATGTAATCCCCATTAACATTTTAAGAAATTGGGTTTTCCGTTCTTCACTTAACTTCCCCACCATACCCAAATCCAAAAACGCAATTACATTCCCTTCTAAAACCATAATATTACCGGGATGAGGGTCTCCATGAAAAAAACCATCTCTTAATATCTGATTAAATATAGAAGTAGCAAGGTTATGAGCAATTACTTTACGGTTAAGCCCTGCTTTCTCCAGTGCTTCAAAATCATTTAACCGTATACCATCAATATATTCCATTGTTAATACACGACGTGTTGTATGAATCCAACTGATATTAGGTGTATATTTAAAATAAACTCCGCTCCAAACCGAAATCCCTCAAACCCTTATCCCTTCTAGTCTTAACCCTATTCTCCTAATCTCTTCCATATAATAAAGTCCGCTCTAAAATCTCATATTTTTATCCCATTTATTAACATTTATTCCTTAATTATTGTAACAATTTTTAAAATAAAGTCGGTTCCGAATAGGGATAAGATGCAAGAAGCGTAGGGCAAAGTTTCAAGAGGTAAGGGATAAGAGTTTATTTCACTTTTCCATTATTTTATCAATATATATTCAACATAGTCTTTCAATCTCTTTAAAATCAATATTTCTAACCCTATTTAATACTTCTTAACCATAGTAACCTTAATCCTTACACCTTAACCCTTTTACCTGTTAAAAAGTAAATCCCGCAGCAAATGAAGATTTCTCCTGCATCTACTGCGAGGTTTTGGAACGGACTATATTTTTATAGAGCGAACTTTATTATCATGGAGTGGAGTTTATTTGTATTATACAACGGGATTTGGGAACGAATTTATTTTTACTCCACCGTCACACTCTTGGCCAGGTTCCGCGGTTTATCCACATCATTGCCCCGGGCGGCGGAGACATAGTAGGCTAATAGCTGCAGCGGGATAACGGTTAGAATCGGGGAGAGTTCATTGGCAGTAAGGGGCAGGTAAAAAACTTCATCCACTGATTTATCAAAACCATGGTTGCCTTCGAAAGTAAAACCAATTACACGGGCGTCCCTGGCTTTGACCTCTTTGACATTGCTTAAGGTCTTGTCATAGAGGTCTCTTTGGGTTGCCAAGGCGATAACCGGCGTTCCTTCGGTGATTAAAGCCAGGGTCCCATGTTTCAGTTCCCCTGCGGCATAGGCTTCGGCGTGAATATAAGATATTTCTTTCAGTTTTAGAGAGCCTTCCTGGGCTACCGCCCAATCCAAGCCCCGGCCAATAAAGAAAGCATTTTCGACATGTTCAAAATATTTAGCCAGTTCTTGAACGCGCCCAGCCTGTTTTAAGACTTCTTCCGCTTTATCCGGAATCATCTTTAATTCGGAAATAATCTCCGTTATCCATTCCTGGGACATGGTTTGCTTAGCCTGGGTAAGGTACAAGGCTAGAAGCACTATGGCCTCAATTTGGGTAGTGTAAGCTTTGGTAGAAGCAACAGCTATCTCCGGCCCCGCCCAGGTATGGATCACATCATGGGCTTCCCGGGCCACGGAGCTTCCGACCACATTAGTGATGGCCACTACCCTGGCGCCTTTTTTCTTAGATTCCCGGAGAGCTGCCAAGGTGTCGGCTGTTTCCCCGGACTGGCTGATTACTATTACCAAGGTTTTTTCATCAATTAAAGGTGATCTATACCGGAATTCGGAGGCTATATCCACTTCCACCGGAATTTTCGCCCAGTGCTCTATCAACCCCCGCCCAATAAGCCCCGCATGGTAAGCTGTCCCACAAGCCACAATAGCTACTTTATTAAAAGCTGCCACTTCGGCCGGTGTCAGGTCTACTTCCTGAAGGATAACCTTATCAGCGGTCAGTCTGCCGGCCAGAGTATCCTTTAAGGCTTTGGGCTGTTCGAAGATTTCTTTGAGCATAAAGTGTTCATATCCGCCTTTTTCGGCCGCAATAGGATCCCAGGTTACTTCAAAAATTATTTTGTCACGTCTTTTACCCTGGAAATCGCAGAACTTTACACTCTGGGCAGTTACGGTGACCATTTCTTCGTCCTCTAAAATGTAAGTATTGCGGGTATGGTTAAGTACAGCCGGAATATCACTGGCAATATAATATTCATTTTCGCCAATCCCAACGATCATCGGGCTGTCTTTACGGGCAGCTACCAACATATCCGGATGCTTATAGCTTAGGATAACGGTGGCGTAGGAACCTACTACTTTGGCCAAAGTTTTCCTTACTGCCTCTTCCAAATCTCCCTTATAGAAGTGTTCCACTAAATGAGCCAGAACTTCGGTATCAGTCTCGGAACGGAAACAATGGCCTTCAGCCATAAGCCATTCTTTTAATTCCAGATAGTTTTCAATAATACCGTTATGCACCACGGCAAAATCCCCATGGCAATCCATGTGGGGATGAGCATTAATGTCGGACGGCCGGCCATGAGTAGCCCAACGGGTATGTCCAATTCCAATTGTCGAACTAAAAGTGCGTTTGGCTAACTTTTCTTGCAGAACAGCCAATTTTCCAACACTTTTTGTAATACGAATCCCACCTTCTTCCAGAATGGCTATCCCCGAAGAATCGTAGCCACGATACTCCAGTTTCTTCAGCCCTTCTAAGAGAACCGGAACAGCCGGTTTGCAGCCTATATATCCGACAATACCACACATATTTACTATCTCCTCTCTTGGCAAACAAAAATAAACATATTTAATCCCAAATAAAAATAGCCGTATTACGGCTAAACAGTTATCTTAGTATTGACTACCCGCCAAAGCATTAAGCGTCAAAGGCAGAAAAAGACCAAGGGGTTTGGACAAAAAATCCCCCTCCTTGTATAACCCGCTTTTTGTCCCTGGAGATTGCTCTCCGGTTTTGTAGCGGATTTAACGATGACAAGCCACCGAGAGGCACCCGCCGAAAAGTTCGATTAACCTCTACCTCGTCAACCCTAAGGGTCCAGGCGCTTATATTTAACTGTTGCCGTTTTCAAAAAATTATGGACTGCATTATACCGCAGTATGTTTAAAGCGTATACAGACAAATTATCTCTTCTAAAAAATCACCTCCTAAAAAACCTGAACCATTTGCTTTGAACCTCTCCATTATAATCCAATTTTCAGCTCAGGGATAGCCTCTAATTATGGAAATTAACAGGATAGAAAGAATGATTTTCCCTTAAGTCATCCTGAACGAAGTGAAGGATCTTTTTTCTTAGTAAGGAGGATAGACTGAAGGAACTTTCCTCTTATGTATAACAATATTAGTATATGCACCAAAAAAGAAAAGTACCCTAAAAAATTCCCCGGTAGGTAAAAGACAGGCAGTCAATGCTGCCATGCCTTTTATCCGTCCACAGTCTTGATTACTTCAATCACTTCCTCGGCCAGTTTTTTAAGCTCCTGTTCATCCTTCCCTTCCAGCATCACTCTAATCAGGGCTTCCGTACCGGAAGGACGCACCAGGATTCTTCCCTCTTCACCGAGGCATTGTTGAACTTGGCTTATTTTCTTTTTGACTGTTTCATCCTGCATAATCCGCTCTTTATCCCTGACTTTAGTATTCAGTAAGACTTGCGGGAATCTTTGCATCTGGGAAGCCAGCTCGGAGAGTTTCGCATTTTTCTCCTTGAGAACTTTAAGGAGCTGTAAAGCGGAGAGAAGTCCGTCCCCTGTTGTGTTATGTTCCAGAAAAATTATGTGGCCGGACTGTTCCCCTCCCAGGACTGTTCCGGTTTGCAGGAGTTTTTCCAAAACATAGCGGTCGCCCACTTTTGTCTCGTACACTTTTAGGCCGGCATTTTTAACGGCTTTATGCAAACCGAGGTTGCTCATCACCGTGACGACTAAGGTGTCTTGAGCCAGCTTCCCTTTTTCTTTTAAAGCCAGGGCACAGATGACCATAATATAGTCCCCGTCCAAAATATTGCCTTTTTCATCAACGGCAATTATCCTGTCAGCGTCTCCATCACAAGCCAGGCCGACATCCGCGCCCTGTCTCAGGACTTCCTCCGCCAAGGCTTCAGGGTGGGTAGAACCGCAGTTCACATTAATATTGACCCCGTCAGGCTGGTTAAATATCGGGATAACCTCAGCGCCCAGCCGAGCAAAAACCTTGGGGCCGACAACAGAAGCGGCACCATGAGCACAATCTAAGACAATCTTCATGCCGTTTAAAGGTACAGCCGTCCCGCAGAGAAAATCAACATAAGTATCTATGGCATCCACTACCTCCAGGACACGGCCTATTCCCCTGCCGGCCGGCACCTCCAAATTATCAAGAATGTTTAAAGTCCTTTCTATTTCATCTTCCACTTCATCAGGAAGCTTAAAACCGCTACCGGCAAAAAACTTAATACCGTTATCCTGATAAGGATTATGGGAAGCGGAAATAACCACCCCGGCGTCTGCTTGAAGCTTTCTTGTTAAATAGGCTATTCCCGGAGTAGGCAAAATTCCGACTCGCAGAACATCCGCTCCCATGGAGCATATTCCGGCAATTAAGGCTGCTTCCAGCATATCTCCGGAAATCCTGGTATCCTTTCCGATCACGATCTTGGTTTTCTTCCGGCCTTTCCCCAAAACATAAGCACCGGCCTTGCCCAAACGGAAAGCCAATTCCGGTGTTAACTCGCGATTGGCCTCTCCACGTACTCCATCCGTACCAAAAAGTCTTACCACTTCAGCAATTCTCCCTTCCCTCATTTTTTACATATTTCTATAGTCAAATTCTGCTTAGTTTAAATATGCTTATATTCTCTTTCCCTGCAAACTGACTCGGAATAAGGTGTCATAACTCCTGTCTAATGCTTTAGTATAAGATCCTTCGGGCTTCGCCCTCAGGATGACTGAGAATAATTTCGCCCTCAGGATGACTGAGATAATTTCGTCCTCAGGATGACTGAGATAATTTCGTCCTCAGGATGACTAAAAACAGTCTTGCCCTCGGAATGACAAGATAACTAATAGTCACTAATAAATTTTTGACTGCTCAATCCGGTGGCGCATATTGCTGCATCAGTTTTTCAGCCGCTTTAAGGCCGTCAACTGCCGAACTGGTTATCCCTCCGGCGTAACCTGCTCCTTCTCCGGCCGGGAAAAGCCCTTTAAGGTTAAGGGATTGACCGGAGTCGTCTCTTAAGATTCTGACCGGGGAACTTGTCCTTGATTCTATACCGGTCAAAACAGCTTTCCTACTGACAAATCCCGGCAGCTTTTCATCAAAGGCCTGCAAGGCCCTGACCAGCACTTCACCAATTTTAGACGGTAAAATAGTATGTAAGTTGACGGAAGTAAAGCCTGGCCGGTAAGTAGGCAGAAGATCAAATTCCCTGGTAACCTTTCCTGCCAAAAAATCCGGCACGGCTTGAGCCGGGACATAATAGTTTTTCCCTCCGGCCAGAAATGCTTTCCTTTCCCATTCCCGCTGGAATTCTACCCCTGCCAGAGGGTTTGCCGAAGGAAAATCGGCGCTGCTTACCGTGACCACGACAGCACTATTGGCTATCCCGCTGTCCCGGCGGGAATTGCTCATCCCGTTGGTGACAACTCCGCCTGCTTCCGAAGAAGCAGCGACTACCTGGCCGCCCGGACACATACAAAAGGTATAGGCGCCCCGGCCGCTCAGCTTGTCGTTATAAGTGAGTTGATAATCCGCCGCTCCCAGGCGAGGATGGTTTAAAACCCCATACTGGAGCATATTAATAAACTCCTGCTCATGCTCCACCCTTAAACCTATGGCAAAGGGCTTTTGTTCCAGGATAACTCCCAGCTTTTGCAGGAAAAGGTAAACATCTCTGGCGCTATGGCCGACAGCAAGAATAACTGTTTCCGCAGGAATTATTTCTTTTTGATTAATTTCTACTCCCTGAAGCCGGCCGTTTTCGATCTTTAAGCTTGTAACCTTAGCCCTAAATATTACTTCTCCTCCCAAGGATTCAAGCTTTTTTCTTAAACCCACGACGATTTTTTTCAAGACATCAGTACCGATATAGGGCTTGGCAACATAAAGGATTTCCGGATCCGCTCCCAGCTCCACGAACTTCTCCAGGACTTTCCTCACTCTTTGGTCATTAATACGGGTAGTAAGCTTACCGTCGGAAAAAGTCCCGGCTCCCCCTTCCCCGAACTGGACATTGGATTCCGGGTCCAACTCGCCTGTCTGCCAAAATTTAGCTACAGCTTGGCTGCGTAAGCCAACTTCATCTCCCCGTTCCAAAACAAGGGGCCTGTAACCATTTTCCGCCAAAGTCAAAGCGGCAAAATAACCGGCTGGGCCTGTACCGACAACTATTGGCCTAGTTACAAGCTTTTTATCCGGTTTAGGTACGAGGAAGTATTCTTTTACAGGCGGCTTTTCCTTTATTTGAGGAAAGCGAGCCAGAATTCCGTTAACTTTTTTTGGGGGCAAATCCAGAGTAAATTCAATTGTATAGACGAAAAAGATTTGCGGTTTTTTCCGGGCATCTACAGAACGCCTTAGAATCCGCCAATTGCGGATAGTTTGGACAGCAACCTTCAACTTGGCGGCCAGAAAATGGGGCAACTCGGTCTCATCTTGTTCCACTGGTATTTTTAAATCTTTCCAAATAAGGTCCACTTATTTCTCTCCCAGTTTCTGCTGCTTATTTTGAGTGGTAGCATAATAAACATAATTATCAAAAGGTTTATCTGATATTATTTTCATCTTCCGCAGGAGGTTCGGATGATTTCAAAACCAGTTCCACCTTGGGGACATTGACCATGGTCACACCGGCGGGAGCCTTCCAATGTACCGGGGTATCAGGATAAGAACCCTCCTTATGGCCGGAAGCATCTACCCAAGCTGTAATATCTCCCGGTTTGATAGCATCCAATATTTCCGGATAGCCGCTTACTGTGATATCAATAGATTTGATGGGCTCAGCTATTAAGCCCTCCGGAATATTGTTAATACCCACTGGGACTTCTCTAATAATCCTGTTTACAGGGCTTGGCCCCACTTGAAGCAAGACACTGAGCCTGGTACCTTCACTGAAAGTAACACCTTCCGGCAGTCTTATACTGCTTAAAGGTATATCCACTACTTTATTGGAATTGACACCGGTAACATCTACCGTACCCAAATCGATGAATTGAATCCCACTTAAGACTTCTTCCGTACCCCAAAGCTGGACTTGCGGAGGAAGAGGCGAAACTGCCCGCAAAGCTAATCCCTCAGCCGGAGTCCCCCTGGTTTTAACCCTTAAAGGCACTGTCTTACTGGCTGTTCCTTTAGGATAGATGGGTATCACTATCTCCACCGTATCCGGAAAAGCAACTAAGGTCTTAAGACTCGGATCGGGAGCAAAAATTCCTTTCCCTTCTTCATCCCGAAAGGTAACCGGTCTGGCTATCCTGATGCTCTCCTGTTGACCGGTAAGAGTGGCTTCCACCACAACCTTCTCCAATTTTTCCAAGATAGACATAGGCCCCCGGACGTTAACTACCGGTGGAGTAATCAAAGGTTGGCCGGCAATATAGCCCGTGGCAGGCGCTCCCGCCACTTTAACGTCAACCGGTACTATTTTATCTTTAACCGTATCCATCCTAAGCACAATATTCTTAGGGCTGATATCCTTAATGGTAACCCCTTCCGGGACATCCATCTTGACCGGATAGGAGTGTTCACCGGCCACTGCATCCTGCAAATCCACATAGGCAAAGAGCTCTTGGACATTCACTCCTTGGTTTTCATTATCAAGGCGCACGGCAATTGTCGGCAGATCAGAGATTATCACTAGGTTGGGAGGCAGGTTGTAAGTCATTAACGGGACATTAAGAGTCCGTTCCCCGAACAGCCCAGTGGGTTCGGAGGTGCTGGTAAGCCAGAACCAAAAGCCTATAGCAAATACTAAAGATATTACTTTATAACCGAGGTTACGCCTAAAAATATCTCGCATCCCCTACCACCTCCAAAACGGGTTGCTTCCCGATACTTTTTCGACCAAAATTTCGTTTTTTAATAAATCCCGAAGGCCTTTCTCGTCTAAGAACCTGGTAAGGTGGCCATTTTTAGCCGCCGAGATTATACCTGTTTCTTCTGAAATGATAATTATCAGAGCGTCCGAAACCTCAGAAAGCCCTAAGGCGGCCCGGTGCCTTGTTCCAAGATCTTTTTCCAAGTTTTGATTCTGGGTGAGCGGCAGGAAACAGCCTGCGGCCGCCACCCTGTCCCCCCTGATAATTACAGCCCCGTCATGGAGGGGAGATTTGGGGATAAAGATATTAATCAGGAATTCCGAAGAGACCACTCCATCTATTTTGACCCCTGTCTCAACATATTCCTGAATGCCGGTATCTTTCTCAATAACAATCAAAGCGCCGATCCGGTTTTGACTAAGGACTTGGCTGCATCTAACCAGTTCTTCAATCAGCTTTTTATATTCTTCCGAGGTAGTGGTAGTAGGATGCATGGTAATAAATTTTCCCCTACCCAGTCGTTCCAGCGCTCGTCGTAATTCCGGCTGGAAAACTATCGGCAAAGCAACAAGAAGCATGGTCCAAAATTTATCCAACATCCAGGTTAAAGTGGTTAAACCCAATTGCTTGGATAAGAGCGAAAAGGCGAGCAACACAAACAGGCCTTTAAGCAATTGCACAGCCCTTGTCCCTTTAATCAACATCAGGATTTGGTAAAAAATGACCGTGACAACAGTAATATCAATAATTGCCTGCCAATCGAATATTCTCGTTATAACATCTAGAATTGTCACGATCTCACTCCTTAGTACATTAAAAAGATATACAAAGAAAATATGCTGAAAAATTTAAAATAGAAAAATAACAGATATACAGATAAAGAAAGACCTTAACAAAATAATAGTAATGATTCTACAGCGAGGTAAAAATCCCTTGCCCTTCCTCAAATAATATCCTAAAATTATCCCTGTTAGTACCTATGCAAGGAGACAGTATTTTATGGATATTAAAGATTGGCAAAAAGAAGTCGATGCCTGGATTTCACAGTTTGAAGAAGGCTACTGGCAGCCCTCTTCCATGATGCTTCGCCTTATGGAAGAAGTCGGCGAGCTGGCCCGGGAGGTAAATCACCGCTTTGGGCAAAAACCCAAGAAAGAATCCGAGCCTGAAGGCAATTTAGCTTTGGAAATGGCAGATATCCTCTTTATTATCGTCTGTATGGCTAATTCTTTAAACATTGACCTGGAAAAGGCATTTAAAGATATGATGGAAAAATACCGTTTAAGGGACAGTAATCGTTGGACTAGGAAAGTCCCGCAACAAGATTAGCCTGAATAGTATTTATTTCAAGGAAAATTTATTCCAAGAAAAAATTCGTAACTCCTTAAGATTTAAACTTTTATGTAATATTCATGCCTATTTATTATAATATATCTTTTTCTAGAATTAGTAAAATTTTTGTTAAAAAGACCACACCCCAAGATGTGGTCTTTTCTTGTTTAGATGTTTTCAATAATCCCGTCCAAAGTTCCATCTCCGGAGACTGAACACATGGAATTAGGATCAATAGTTAGTTCAATAAGATATGGCCTGCCCGCTGAAAAACCTCTTTCCAAGGCATTGCCAATCTCCGAAGGGTCCTGGACAAGCTCCGCTCCCAGCCCCAGCCCCTTGGCGACAGCCACAAAGTCAATTCCCCGGTAATGGTTGTATTCTTTATTATTATAATGTAAATCCGTTGAAATCCAACGCTTGTTGTAGAACATATTTTGCTGCTGGCGAATAAGACCTAAGAGAGAGTTGTTAAGCAAATAAATTACAACAGGAATATTATGCTTAGCTGCCGTGGCCAGATCAGCTAAAGACATGCCCAGGCTGCCATCACCCACCAAATTAACACATTGTCTTTCCGGAAAAGCAAGTTTGGCTGCCATGGCTGCTCCCAAGCCCCAGCCCATAGTCCCCGCCCGGCCTGTAATTAAGTAAGTACGGGGGCAATAAGCTTCAAACAGCTGAGAAGACAATATTTGACTTATCCCGCAATCATGGGTGACTATTGCGTCCCGCTCCAGGTGCCGGCGCAGTTCAACTATAGCTCTTTGAGGTTTCATGGGAAATGTATCGAAATCTGTTTCCCGGGAGTAAACAATTTTTTCGTAAGCAAGTTTTTCCAGATCCCAAGCGTAATTAACCGGCTGGGAGAAAACATCCTTAAGTCTGGCATTCAGGGCTTTCAAGAAAACCTTTAAATCGGCTTGAACGGCGACTTCGGATTTAAATTGGCGATTGAGCTCCTTGGGATCAATGTTGACATGGATAAATTTACGCCCGCCGATGAAAGCCGCCAGCTCTCCTGTTGTCCTGTCCGCAAAACGTCCTCCCAGATTAATTGCCAGGTCAGCTTCCAACAATGTTTTATTACCTAAAGGAGTATGGCAAATAGTACCTATCATCCCGGCATAAAGCCGGTGATCATTGGGGAAAGCGTCTTTGCCCATCAGGGTGGAAACTACAGGAACACGCAGCATTTCCGCCAGTTCCAGCAATTCCTGCCAAGCACCGGCTAAGACAACTCCCCCGCCTACTATTAAAACCGGCTTCCGGGCGGTTTTAAGCAGCTCAATTACTTGGGTTAATTCCTCCTGGAAGCCGGTTGCAGCCAAACGGGAATTGTCTTCTTCCTCTGGCGGTGGGCTAACCTTCCTCAGCCATTCTTCCAAATCAATTTCCAACAAGCTTTTTTGCGCATCCAGGGGAAAATCCAAGAGAACCGGCCCTCCACGGCCTGAGGTAACTTTTTCCCAAATCTCCGGCAGCAAAGCCGGCAATTCTTTAACATCCCGGAGAAGGTAAGCAGCCTTAGTCACCGGTCGGGCCATTTCCACGATAGGCGCTTCCTGAAAAGCGTCTTTGCCCAACAAACCGTTAGGCACCTGCCCGGTAATAGCAATTAGTGGTATGGAATCTGCAAAGGCGCTGTAAAGCCCTGTCAAGAAATTAGTTGCGCCCGGGCCGGATGTACAAGCACAGACCCCCAATTTGCCTGTTGCCCGGTAATAACCGTCAGCCATAAATACAGCCGTCTGCTCATGCCTAACATTGTAAGATTTTATCCGGCCGCCTTCGCGGACAGCATCGTAGACCGGCAGAATGGCCGCTCCGGGAATACCAAAAATTTTTTCGACTCCTTTACTCTCCAGAAATCTTACTAAGAGCTGTGCCCCGCTTAGGGTGGCAAGCCCTCTTTCTTTTTCTTGGTAGGATTTTTCTCTTTTCTCCTCCCATAAAGCCATATTTTCTAACCCCCTTGTTCCAATATATGAAACCGCGTTTCATTTATCGGAACTTTTTTAATCATCATATTAGCGATAAATCTAATTGGTGTCAAGTTTTTTTTAAGATTATTCTGGCCTAGATAGCGCTAAAAAGGGAGCAGGCCCCTCTAATAAGCGGGCTGCTCCCTTAAAAGTTTTTTAATTTTTAATACTTTTTACTACTGTTTTTTTAATAAATGCTACTTCAGAAATATCTACTCTTTTTTATCTACTGCCCTATTTTGATAAGCAAACACATTTTTGAAAACCTCATCAATATTGATCAACTCGCCAATAGTTGCACCGGATTTGATTTTTTCCTGAATTATATATTCCTTAGCCAGAAGATCTTTTGCTTTTTGCAAAACCAGTGCAGCTTCCTCTTTAGGAACAACAACAACTCCATTACCATCAATTATAATTATATCTCCTGGGTTTACCGGAACCCCGCAACATTGAATAGGAACATTAACATGCCCATATCCCGAAACAGAGGCAACATTAGGAACTATTCCTGTTGATAACACCGGAAACCTAAGCTTTCTTATTTCTTCTACATCCCGGCAGGCTCCGTCAATAACCGCACCAACTGCTCCCCTGTTCATTGCCGACATTGTCATATTCTCGCCCCAGAAAGCGGTATTCTTAGAACCGTGAGAATCAATCACAATTATGTCACCGGGACGGCAGAGATCAATAGCTTTAAATGCAGCGGCTAAATCAGATGCTAAAGTTTTCACGGTAACTGCAGTACCAACCAGACGAATCCCGTCAAAAAGTGGTTTCAAGTCCGAACTCATGGCATTGAACCGCTCCATACAATCGGACACCGCACAGGTTACCGAATCATAATTATTAATTAGGTCTTGGAAGCCATCAACTATTTCTTGAGGCACTCTTTCGTAAGATTCAATTATCTCCATAATTTTCCTCCTCGCATAAGATTTAAATTACTTCTTTATGGACCGCATTAGTATATTTTACCATAAATTTTATAAGAGAGGTTTCCTTACTTTGGCATTATGGGACAAGAAGGTAAATATTTATTAACGGACAGGTTTTTAGATAACTCTGCTTCCTCAAAATGCTTAAAGGAGGAAAGAACAATGGGCAGGTTAGTCATGGAAATGCTGGGTCAAGATAAGCTTAAAATTCTTAGCTTAAGAGAAGTGCCTCCCCAAAGTTTAAAATTAACAATTGAAGGTAATTCCCCTCAGGATTGCGCGGAAATAACCGTTGATTTTCAGGAATTTATAAGACTTTTAAATATTATTATAGCCAATAGAAAAAAGCCTTGAAGACAGTTCCAAAATAACCTGTTTGCTTTAATGCCAATTTTAAACTTTTCGAGAAATTGATTATAAAATAAACCGTTCTGAGAAAGCTAAGATTAGATTTAAAAATAAAGGAGGAGTTTTATGGCCCGCGAAGGATTATGGCCTACGGCCTTGGGAAGCGCGGTTACTGCCGCTGGAGTGGCGATGCGCTTTTGGGATATGAGAAGAAACGGTATGGATAAAAGGACATTAATGCCCATGCTGGAAGCAGGGATCATCGGTTTTGGCCTGGCTCACATGGTACTCGGAGGAATAGATCTCTTGGAACACCGTGATGGTCTGTAAAAATCCACAAGGATTAAATTGAAACATACGGTAATAAAGCAAAACACAGAACAAACTTTAGAACATACTTAAGTTTGTTCTGTGTTTTACTGTGTTTTTTACTGTATTTTGCTGGTTCTTACTGGGTTTTACTGTGTATTAACTCTATTTTACTGTGTCTTGTCTCTGATTATATCTGTTTTATCTCTATTAAACTGTATTTTATCTGTCATTTACTTAAGTTTACTTTAATTTAATCTGTGTTTCTGGTTTTACTGCGTTTTGCCTATGTATTGCTTTATTTATTTTTTATTTTAGCTTTTTATTATTGCTGCTCCAAGTATTGAGATATTTTCTCCAGGTTTTTGGCAATTCTGTTTTGAGGGCTCGGGGCAAACAGAAGCCTCTTCAGATAGGAAAAATCTAAGATTTGTTTTCTTGTATATAACTCTTTCTTGTCATCCTGATAGGTTATAATGCAATCATATCTTTTCTCCATATAGTCCCCAGGGGGAAGGGCGGTCATAATCCTTTGGGCCGGTGCCAGAACGGAAATACGATGTTCAATAAATAAGGAGAAGGGGCTGCCTTTAGGGTATTCAATTTCCAGTTCCGGATTAATATCCACAGCAATATTTAAAGCGGCTCTTTGGCCAAAATTCTCTAAAACCAAATAATTAACAGACTCATCAGTTTGCAGCTTTGTTAAGTAAAGAACAACATAGGGCTGGGTGATTTCCTTGACGCTTTTTTTAACTGTTTTAACGAGTCCCAATATTATCAAGGCCAGAATAAGAGTCGCGCTCATGCCGATAATGCCGTTATACACAACAAAAGCTTGCAGAACATTATTAATAACTGTGTCCACGAACTTGACCCCCTTCAAAGCTGTTAGTCGATTTTATTTTAAAGGAAGAATTTACAAAAGAGAATAGGCCCTTTGGTTACCTTGTTAATACATTTTTTTTCTTTTTTCTCCTATCTCCGTTTCCCGAACTTATTTATTGAGGGAACGACTAATGTTCTATTTAGGCAAGTTCTTGTGCTCTATTTATACTTAAGAAGCTCAGAAAAAAACTGCCTACATACTTGTAGACAGAATTATTACTATTATGCATCTTTGCTTTGTTCTTTTTCCACTTTCGCCGGCTCAGGTTTTTCGTCTTCACTGGTAGCAGCCTTAAATTCTTTAATACCGCGGCCTAAAGATTTCCCTAATTCAGGCAATTTACCGGGGCCAAAAATGATAAGAGCAATTACCAATAATACCACCGCAACTGTCGGGGTGATCATTCCAACTAACGGTTCAAACATAATAAACCCTCCTAGGTTTGCATATTAGAAACGTTAACAGCTTATCCACTCTCTTTATATTATACGTTATCTATTTTATCATCTCAATTGAAATTATTCCAAATTTATTACTAAAGAATTTCTTAAATTGCAATATTAAATGCAACAAACTTGAAACCGAGAATATGCTATTGGGTTTCCCTTGTTGTCAAGGGCGAAGCGAAGCGAGTTCATTTTACCCTTGACATGCCACCTTCATTATCC
>DUML01000092.1 GCA_012839895.1 Peptococcaceae bacterium
AAAATAATCTCTTTAATAAAACTTCCACCCAAAAGAAAAGGCGCCTCCTTGGAGACGCCTCTTTCACCACAATAAGACACGACAAAATTGTATTTTTTACTAAATCACATTTTTACTAACAGGCTAGGAACCTAGTAGTTCTCGAACTATTTGATTAACAACTTTCCCATCAGCTCGGCCCTTAGTCTTAGGGGTGATTGCTGCCATCACCTTGCCTAAATCCTTTGGACCTTGGGCACCGGTTTCAGCGATAATCTCTTTGGCTAGCTGGCGGATTTCCCCTTCAGTTAACTGCTGAGGTAGGTACTCCATCAGGATGGCGATTTCCTCTTCTGCTTCCTGAACTTTATCCGGGCGCTTTGCCTTAGAGAACTCAGCGATAGCATCCCGCCTCATTTTTACTTCCCGCGCGATTACCTCAATAATCTGAGCGTCGTCTAATTCTGTTTTTTTCTCTATCTCAGTATTCTTAATGGCCGCCCGAACCATTCGGATAACAGAAAGTCTGACCTTCCCCTCCTCTTTGGCTTTTTGAGCAGCCTTCATATCCTCAACAAGACGTTCCTTAAGGGACACTTATTGCCATCTCCCTTCACCGCTCTTTACCCTCCAGGGTATTGCGGTGTTAGTCAATCCGTGGAAGTTATCTGTATTTACGTTTCCTTGCAGCCTCAGATTTCTTTTTCCTTCTTACGCTTGGTTTCTCGTAATGCTCATGCTTACGAGCCTCCGATAAAACACCTGAACGTTGACAATTTCGCTTGAACCGGCGGAGAGCAGAATCCAGGGACTCATTTTTGCCAACTCTTACTTCACCCAATTTTTATCCCTCCCTCCACTGGTCGTCTCATACTTAGAATTTTATATACATACGAAATAATTATATAGGATGAATATGGACACGTCAAGGTGAGCTCTTAGCCGATTTTTACTCCTAAACTTTTTCCCCCGATGAGATGAAAATGCAAATGTCCAACCACTTGACCGCTGTCCGGGCCGGTATTGGTAACAACCCTGAACCCGCTTTCCGCAATGCCCAATTGGGCCGCAAGTTTTTTTATTACAATGAAAATGTTGCCTATTAATGAAACATCTTGGTCTACGAGATCATTGACACTGATAAGATGTTTTTTGGGGATAACCAAGACATGCACTGGAGCTACAGGGTTGATATCCTTAAAAGCCAAAACTTCCTCATCTTCATATAAGACCTCAGAAGGTATTTCTTTCTTTACAATTTTGCAAAAAATACAATCAGCCATAACAATCCTCCTAAATTTTGATTGGTATTTAGCTTATTAAACATAGTATAGCATATTTTCCCAGTAAGAACACCAGGCTTAGCGAAAGATATAACTTCTTAACCAGCCGCCCCATTACTAACGAATAACGGTCTTACTCAAAATCTCTCTGTCACATTTCTCCAAAGTCCCCTGGTCCGGTGTTAAAATATACAAAAAAACCGTTGTCTTAAATTCTTGGAAATAACGGACATAAATTCTGCCCCGGGCAACCATTAATTCAAAATCTTCTTGTCCGGCTTGTTTCAAAGGATAGCCGTATTGAATGTAGGCTCGCCTGTTACCGCGGAATTGATGGCTGGGACTGTTAACCAACATTTTGGCGTCAACTTTTGTCCAACCCTGATAACCGGCATAGAAGACGTTTTCTGTCAAGTCATAAGTAAGGACTTCCATGGTCAGTTTTTCCCGCGGACAACCCAAACTTTCCAAAACAAGGTACTTAAAGTCATATTCCGGAACGGCCATGACCTGATTTATATCCAGTTTACCTTCGGGAGTAAACCCATACCTCTCCAAACCGGAATTAGCTTTGACCAGGTAGCCTCCATAAAAACTATTATAGTAAGGGGAATTTGCCCGATAATAATTGGAAGAACTCATATCCCAGTCAAATGCCCCGAAATTATAGAGAATAGTGAGAGCAAGGTCCCGCCCTGTATAACGGGAAAAGCCCTCATCGGCATTAAAGACCATGACAAAAGGATACCAGTCCTTTTCCGGTGTGCTGATTCCTCCGGGAATTTCCAAGGTAATATTGTCTTTTCGCAGGATACTTTTTCCCGCTTCATACTTGCTGAAGGCATACATAACAAGATAACTTCTAGCCTGGTAATAAAATGGCCCTTTTAATAAGATAACAGTTATAACCAGAAGAGTAATAATTATTAAGCCTAGGAATGTTTTCCAATGTTTGGGGACCTTCATCAGTTTACATCCTTTTATTTATTCCTCTATATATTCCTCATGCAAAATGCATTCAACCAGATCTCCAACCTGCCAATTTCCAGGGTTTAAAACCGGAGGCAGTTTTACTTCCAAATAATTTCGGGTATGCCCCAGTGCGCTGCCGTCCTGTTGAATAGTCTCCAGCAGGACTTCCAGCGGCTTGCCCAAAAATTGCCGGACATACCGCTTTCGGCTTTCTTGGGCAATTTGCATATAGTCTCTCACCCTGGAAGCTTTGACATTATTGGGAATTTGCTCAGGCATCGAAGCTGCCGGAGTTCCTTCCCGGCGGGAGTAAGGAAAGACATGAATACCGGCAAAATTGCAGCCGGCCACGAATCTCAAGGCTTCTTGGTGGTTTTCTTCCGTCTCCCCCGGAAAGCCTGTTAAAATATCCGTCGCTATAGCGGCTTCAGGAAGCCTTGACCTGATTTTTGTCAACAATTGACTATAATCTTCAGTGGAATAGGGTCTGTGCATCCGGACTAAAATTGTATTGCTGCCACTTTGCAAAGGAATATGAAAATGGGGACAGACCACATCGCTCTCTGTGACCACTTCTAAAAGTTTAGGGGTAAATTCCAAAGGCTCAATGGAGCCCAGCCTAAGCCTGACCATACCAGGCAGCCTGACTAGCTCTTTAAGCAATTCGGCCAGGTCAAAATTATGCCGGTCCAGATCCAGGCCATAGGCTCCAATATGAACTCCGGTTAAAACAATTTCCTTATAGCCGGAGGCTAACAACTTCTCGGCTTCAGCCAAAACCTTTTCCGGGTCACGACTGCGGGAAGGCCCCCGGGCATAGGGAATTATACAGTAGGTACAAAACTGGCTGCAACCGTCCTGGATTTTAAGCATGGCCCTAGCTCGGCTTTCATATTCGATGAGAGGCAATTCCTCATAAACAGCCTTTTCGCCAAATTGACGGACGACAGAAAGAGGCTTTTTTCCGGTACCCAAGCAGTTAATATTTTGGAGATACTCAACAATTTTCTGCCTATCCTGGGTACCGATTATTATATCCACTCCTTCCAGCTCGGCTACTTCCTCCGGCTTAATCTGGGAATAACAGCCCATAACCACAATCGTGCTTAAAGGATGCTCCTTGGCCAACTTGCGGATTAGTTTCCGCGATTTGCTGCTCCCTGTCCCGGTTACAGTACAAGTATTTATAATTATAACATCCGGATCTTCTTCTTCCTGGACAATTTGGTATCCCGCTTGGGCTAAAAGCTGAGCCACTGCTTCACTTTCGGCCTGGTTAACTTTACAGCCCAAGGTTAATAAGGAAGCTTTTAGAGTTTTACCTTTCATTGTCTAAACACCCTTCCTTCAGTGGGCATTATTAATTTCCAATTGAAATCTAATTATAGCAAAGAGAAAAATACCATTCTTTGCTTCTATTGCCGTCTAACCAAGTTGGCCATAATAAGCCAGTATTATGACCAAAGCGGCAATTGCCGCTGTCTCCGTTCGCAAAATCCGCGGTCCAAGAGTAACACTTTGAGCGGCTAAATCCTCCCGGGCTTTAGCAACTTCTTCCGCCGTAAATCCACCTTCCGGGCCAATAAGAATTGCTATTGGATATTCTGGATTAAATCCCTTTAGAGTATTACTTAAAGAAACAGTTTTTTCATCTTCATAAGCAATCACCCATTGGGTGCCCGCCGGCAAAGAATCTTTAACCTTTTCCCACCCGGTTATCGGCTTTATTTCCGGTTCAACTACCCGTCGAGATTGTTTAACAGCTTCAGTAGCAATTTTTTGCCAGCGGGAGACCCGTTGCAACGCTTTCTGGCCCTCAAGCTTGACCACTGACCTTTGGGTCTGCAAGGGAATAAAGCCGGTCATTCCTAACTCGGTACCTTTCTGGATTACCCACTCTATTTTTTCCCCTTTAGCGAGTCCCATAACTATATAAACTTTAGTTTGCGCTTCAACCTGGGGATATTCTTCCGCATATATCCTGCAGAGAGCCTCATCTTCGGTAATAATATCGATCACACCCTGCCACTGCCTGCCGCTATTATCAAAACCCACTATCTTATCTTCGGGTTTAAGACGCAAGACATTTATCAGATGATGAAGCTCCTCCCCGGCAATCTTAAAATAATTCTCCGTCTTTCCTGAAATCTTAAAACGATGCATAAAAAATCCGCACCTTTAATTCCCATTGCTTAACTTGAAAATATCATATCATATTTGGCTGTAATATTAAAAATCTCTTGTAAGGACCATAGTTCTTAACAAGAGATTTTGTTTATCCTTGCAATATTTTCTCGATTTCTTCCTTAGGCATCGCTTTATAGTAATAATAACCTTGGATTTCATCACACATTTGCCGCTGGAGAAAATCAAGCTGCTGCCAGGTTTCCACCCCTTCAGCCACAGTATTCAAACCTAGATTTCTGGCTAAGACTATGATGGCCTTAGTGATAGCTTCGTCCTTTTCACTAACTGCAATACCCCGAATAAAAGGCATGGCAATTTTTATCCTGTCAAGAGGCAGCTCTTTTATATAATCTAAACAAGAATATACCGTTCCAAAGTCATCCAGGGCAATGCTCACGCCCAGTTTTTTAAACTTGCACAATGTCTCGACAATATAGCCCTTTTCTTTCATGGCAACACTTTCAGTGATTTCCAGTTCTAAAAACTTGGCGTCAAGGCCTGTGTCTCTAAGTATTTCTCCCACTAAGTCCACAATAGCAGGGTTCTGAAATTGATAGACTGATAAATTAACCGCTAAGCGTACCGGTAGAAGCCCTTTATCTTGCCAAACCTTTATTTGCCGGCAAGCTGTACGTAAAACCCATTCGCCAAGAGCATTAATCAAACCTGTTTTCTCAGCAAGGGGGATAAATTTATCCGGAAGGACTAACCCTGCTTCCGGGTGCTTCCAACGAATTAAAGCCTCTAAACCCACAACTCTCCCTGTCCTGTTGTTAACTTGCGGCTGGTAATATAGAAGCATCTCATCTCGTTCCAGGGCGCGGTAGAGGTCTTTAGTTAACTTCACGTTTTCAGCCGATTCTGTTTTCATTACCTCAGAGCAAAGCAAGAATTGGTTTTTGCCCTTTTCCTTGGCTTGGTACATAGCTATATCGGCATTTTTTATTAAGGCTTCAGGAGTTTCCCCATCTACCGGATAAAGAGCAACTCCTATACTGGTTGTGATACTTAGTTTTTCACCTTCCAGGGTAAAAGATTTGTTAAGACTATTTATTACTTTTTGGGCAACTTCAGCTGCTCCCTGGGCAGAAGCATTATGAGCTAGGATGAGAAATTCATCTCCCCCAATACGAGAAACCGTATCCCCTTCCTTTAGTATTGCGGTCAGCCTCCGGCCAATAGCTGTTAATAAAACATCGCCTTGTTCATGCCCCTTGGTATCATTAACCATTTTAAAATTATCTAAATCTAAAAACATCACGGCAAAACTGCCTTTTGATAGCTGGGCGCTAACGATAGCCTGTTTGAGGCGCTCATTAAACAACAGTTTATTGGGAAGGCCGGTTAAATGGTCATGATAAGCCATTTCTTGGACTTTCTGCAGATAATAGGCATTTTCCTTAAGATTTTTCACATAAAGGCTATTAATGTAAAAAGCGGCGATGATCCCGATACTAAAAAGACCTAGGCGAACCAAATAATCAGTAGTATCGAGCATTACCTCCAGGCTAGGCACTTTCAGCCAAACAATAATTTGGGTTAGCAGGACCGTAAGGCCTACCCAAAAAAGCATCGTCCGGTCAATAAAAATCAAAGAAGCAATGATAAGAATAAAAGGGAAGGGCCAAATTGTGATACTTCCGTACTCAATAAATTCCAGGGTTATTAAAGGGATAAGAATGGTTATTAGGACTATCAGAGAGTAGGTTTTAAGTTTGGGATTCAGTTTTAAACGCATTATAATTTGCATGAAGCATCCCAAAACCAATAATTCCACACTTAAGTCCAGAGTACTGCTTAAATCATTGCCCAAAATATAATATTGGGCTACCATATTAAGAATACTGCCGAAGACTAAAGCAAGAGAGATAATATTCACAATTAAATGGAAACTCTCTATGCTTAAAAGGTCACAGTTATCATTGTTTTGACTGTCGTTAGACCATTTATTGTTTTCCATATTTTCTCCGAAAAGTAGGGCTAAGTTTTCTAGATGTTTGGGTGGTATCGGGAACTTTTCTTTTCTTTACAGTCAATTATACCGCTTTTTGACATAATAGGTAATAATATCGCAAAATTTTATTTCTGTAAATATGTTAATAAAACATCTTAAGCATCTTTTTAATTTCTTAAATTGCAATATTAAATGCAACAAACTTGAAACCGAGAATATGCTATTGGGTTTCCCTTGTTGTCAAGGGCGAAGCGAAGCGAGTTCATTTTACCCTTGACATGCCACCTTCATTATCC
>DUML01000093.1 GCA_012839895.1 Peptococcaceae bacterium
AAACACACTCCCAAGTGCAAGGTTTTTTATAGGTATTTTGATGTTTCCGTATACTATTTTACCAAAATATAAGGCAAAAACCGAGCGTTTATGCTGGTTTAGCTGTTATTCAGCAATCCCTAATTAACTTTGATTGTACTTTATATTTTAGCATAGGTTCTAGCATTTTTAGCCAAAAAAGCCCACAAATCTTAACTATCGATGGCAATTAGGAAACTAATTTAAGGCCACCTTGCTAAGACTTGTGAGCTTATTTGTATTGTTTCCCTTTAAATTTAAAGGATTCAATGAAAATTTTGTCTGTTTATTTTTATTAAGTTAGACCCAAAACCAAGCAATAAGCCTCCAAGAAGACCGCCCAGGTGAGCATAATTATCAATACCTGGAAAAACAAAACCTAAGAAAAGGTTAATTCCTAGAACGATTAAAAGGTTAGTTATGAGACCGCTTTGCCAAAGAAATGCATTGCGCCAGCCATAACCTACCAAAGAACCCAAAAGTCCAAAAATTGCCCCTGATGCCCCAGCCGAAATACTTGGGCTAAAAAAGTAACTAAATAAGGAGCCACATAAACCACAAAATATATAAACAAAAAGGTATTTTTTGTGGCCAAAAAGGTATTCTGTAAATTTGCCTAGAGCTATCAAAGCATAGGTATTAAAAAGTAAATGAGTAAAACCAATATGAATAAATATGCAAGTAAATAAACGCCAATACTGACCTGCCTCAATTAAAGGGTTAACTTTTGCTCCAAATAATATTAAAACCATATAATTGGTAGTTCCACCGGCTATAGTCATTAAAATAAATATAACTAAATTAATAAATATTAGAGTGTATGTAACATAATAATCCCGGAATTCTTTTTTATAAATATAATTCATACCTTTATTCACCCATTTTCCAAAAATAGCATTAAATATGAGATGCAAAGCGTTAAATAAGCACTTTGCATCTCCTATCATACCACGAAAGAAAGTAAAAGAGAAATTATTGGATAAAACTCTTAAAAACTTTATTTAGTAAGACTTTATTTAGAAGCGTGGAGGAATAAACAATCTTTCGCCGGGATAAATAAGATCAGGATTACCTAAATGATTGAAGCCAGCCAGTTCACGCCAATCCAGCCCAAATTTCTGAGCAATTTTGTAGACAGTATCCCCTCTTTGTACAACATAAACTTGTGGTTCGAGCATTTCAGCCTCCATACAAGGATCATGACAAGGAAGCCAACAGCAATAAGGGTCATGAGCATAACCCATTGGAACAGTTTGCTCGGGGACAAAGCCTTCGTAAGGCTGATTTACCATATTCATTGCTGGCGGTTGATTCATAAAGCCAGTTTGTTTTTTCCCAAAAAACATTTCCATACCTCCTTTTTGATATATGGTATGGTGGAAGAAACAGAAAGTGCCTGTACATGGTAATAAATGTATTCTATTTTTCCTTTCTTTGCTCCATTAGGTATTTTTCAACTTGTACTGCCGCTAAAGCACCATCACCTACAGCAGTTGCCACTTGTCTTAAAGGTGTATTACGAATGTCACCGGCTGCATATACGCCGGGAATGTTTGTTCTGAGCAAGGTATCCGTAATTATATAGCCTTTTTCATCTTTTTCCAAACCATCAGCCATAAACTGGGTATTTGGTTCCGTTCCAATATACACAAATACCCCGTCAATTTCTAGTTCTTCTTTCTCTGGTTTATGCACATTTCTGAGGATCAACTTCTCTACTTTATCCTTGCCCTCAATCTCCTCAACAAAAGTATCAAAAATAAAATTTATTTTGTAATTCTGTTTTGCTCTTTCGACAGCAAGAGTGGAACCTCTAAATTCATTACGACGGTGAATAATGTATACTTTTTCTGCAAACTTAGTTAAGTAAAGGCCTTCTTCCAAAGCTGCATTACCTCCGCCGATTACTGCTACCTTTTTGCCTTTATAGAAAGCGCCATCACATGTTGCACAATAAGACACGCCACGACCCCGGAATGTATTTTCCCCTTTAATCCCTAAAGAACGTGGTTTAGAGCCTGCAGCAATTATTATTGATCTGCCTTCAAGGGTTTGTTCCGGAGTATGCACTTTTTTTACCTTACCAGCGAGTTCTAAACGGACTACCGGCTCGAAAACGAACTGCGCTCCTTGGTTTAAGGCCTGCTGGTAGAATAAATTAGCCAACTCAAATCCGGAAATACCCTCCGGGAAACCTGGGAAATTTTCGATTTTGTCGGTTATAGCTGCTTGACCGCCCGGCATCATGGCTTCCAATACTACTGTTTTCAGTCCTCCTCTGGCACCGTACAAAGCTGCAGTTAAACCGGCAGGGCCAGCACCTACTATTATTAAATCATACATTTTATCTACCATCCTCACATAACTTAACTCAAATTATTTAAAGTATATCTCAGAAATATTCTTAACAAAAGTATAACGGCAGGTTTTTTTGTTTGATTAAAGAATATATATAAGGCTTTATATATAAGGCTTTGATCGGGCAAATCCGACTAATGTTAAGAAATGAATCAAATAAATTTTAATGATTTTACATATATTACTAATGCTTGTCAACTTTTTCCCAGAGAGGGTGGATGGCTTGAAACCTCTTACAAAAATAGTAATTATAATTATTATCAGTATTGCTCTTTTATCCGGAATAAGCGGTTTTTATGAGGATTGGCTTTGGTTTAAAGACTTAGGGTATGAAGTTTTGTTTTGGACACCGATTATCAGCAAGCTCATTATTCAATTAATCAATGGCACAATCCTTTTTATAATTATTGCTGCAACCTTATTATCAGGGAGACATGCTTTTGCTGCCTTTTACAATGAAAAATTCCGCAAGAAAATCAGACTGGTAAATGAAATAAATCACCCTGACATATCTGTAAATGAACGTAAAGTAACAATTTCCCTGCTTTTGGTTTCTGCTGTTTTTAGTATCATAGTCAGCTTTATTGTTGGCTTTACCGGTTGGCTAGATTTGCTGTCTTTCAGCAACTCCTCGCCTTTTAATTATTCTGACCCTCTTTTTAACAAAGATCTAAGCTTTTATGTCTTTAAGCTTCCGTTTTTTGTAACTATTTATAACGCTTTCTTCTCCCCTATTCTGATTATTACATTTTTCACTGCAGTTTTTTATGTCCTTACTGGGCTAATTAAATTTAACTCCATTCGAATTTGGCAGAAAAATGCTATTATTGTCAGTTCAAAAGCAAGGAAGCACCTGGGAATCCTTTTAACCATTCTTTTCATATTAAAAGCTTTTGGCTATTATTTGGATATTTATAAATTGGTTTATTCAGAGTTAGGCCAAGTTGTCGGTGCGGGTTATACCGATATTTTTGCTTGTCTTCCAGCTTTAAAAGTTTTGATTGTTCTTTGTAGCGTAAGTTTTGTTCTTGCCTTTTTGGCTATTTTTGTGCAGGATTCCCGCTTGGTCATAATACCTGTTCCCGTGGTACTGTTCTTTTCCATCCTGCTCAACGGATTGTTTCCTTATTTAATTCAATCTCTGGTTGTAATTCCTAACGAATTACAAAAAGAATCGCCCTATATTGCAAACGAAATCAGGCTTACAAGATTTGCCTATGGCCTGGATAAAATTGAAGAAAGAGAATACCCCGGCGACAATCCTCTTAGCGCGGTAGAATTACAGGAAGAGCTCGCAACTCTCAATAATATCAGATTAAATGATCCCCGGCATATGATTCAGATTTACACTCAAAAACAAGGGATCAGACCTTATTATAAATATAACGATATTGACATTGACCGCTATCATATTAATGGTGAGTACCGCCAGGTGATGATATCACCCCGGGAAATTTCCATTCAGGATGTTGATCCTAAGGCCCAAACTTTTATAAATACACGCTTTAGGTATACTCACGGCTATGGAATAACAGCTTCTTTTGCCAATGCCGTTACGGCCAAGGGGTTGCCGGCTTTTGCTGCTAGCAGTATTCCAATGCATAGCTCTTATCCTGAATTAAGTCTGACCGAACCGCGGATTTATTTTGGTGAACTAACTAATGATTGGGTAGTTGTTAATACCAGATTTCAAGAATTGGATTATCCCCAAGGCAGTGATTATGCTGAAAATATCTATCAGGGGAAAACAGGAATAACTTTGACTCCTTTCAATAAATTAATGCTTTCCATACACCGAGCAACCCCCAGGTTCTACCTAGCCAGGGAAGTTACATCCGAGAGTAGGATTTTGCTCTATCGTAATATAAAAGAACGAGTACAGAAGTTGGCACCTTTCTTGAAATATGATAACGACCCCTATCCGGTAATCGATAACGGCAGGATCAAATGGATTATTGATGCCTATACCACTGGAAATATTCCCTATTCCGGTAAGTATCTCGACCAAAACTTTAACTATATAAGAAATTCCGTAAAAGCAGTTATTGATGCCTACGACGGCACAGTGGATTTCTACGCTGTTGATTACCAAGACCCAATTTTGCAAACTTATCAAAAAAGTTTCCCAGGAGTATTTAAAAATATTTCTGAAATGCCATATTCCTTAAAAACACATCTTCGTTACCCTGAAACTCTCTTCAGAATTCAAGCTGAAATGCTAAACACCTTCCACATGACCAATACACATGTATTTTATAATAAAGAAGATGCCTGGAGTATTGCCAAAGAAATATATGGTTCTGAACCACAAGAAGTTCAACCCTATTATGCTATCCTGGATCTTCCCGGCGAAGAGCACAATCCAGAGTTTGTTTTGCTTCAGCTATTTACACCGGCTTCCAGTCAGACGAATTCTCGCAATAACCTCATTGCTTGGCTGGCAGCAAGAATGGATGGCGAAAACTACGGAGAGCTTATACTCTATAAGCTTCCTAAAAATACTGAAATTGAAGGGCCATTCCAAATTGAAACCAGGATTGACCAAGACCCCGATATATCTAGGCAACTTGCTTTATGGAATCAAAAAGGTTCTAGCGTAATTAGAGGTAATCTCTTGGTATTACCCCTTAGAGGTAATTTCTTGTTTGTTGAACCAATTTATTTACAGTCAACTGCCAGCGGGAGTATCCCGGAAATGCAAAGGGTAATCGTAGCATATGAGGATAAACTAACCATGGCAAACTCTTTGGAGGAAGCTTTAAAAAAAATATTCGGCAGAAATGCGCCCGCTTTGACTCTGCCTGAGCAAACAAAACCCCCAGAGCCATCTTTGCCTGCCGATAATCCTAATATGGAACAGCTTGATTTGGATGAGCTTTTGCAACAAATCAAACAAATCCGGGAAATGCTCGACTCTTTAGAAAACCAAATAACCAGTCTAATAAATAACTTCGGATTAGAAGAAAATTCAGAGCAGCTGCTTTCGCTTAACGAGGATGAGGATCTCCTTTGGGATGAATAACAATCTTGTTATACTTTCCGCCAATAATACTCCTTATCATCGGTGAAAATTTCCAAATACATTTTACCTGCCGGTGATAATACCGGCCAGCTTTTTATGATTTTTGATTTTTCACTGCCATTTGGAAAAACTATAAGCATCCTTTCCTTTTCCATGAAGAAGATTTTTTGATCTTTACTAATAAATACTTTAGGTTCAGTAAATAACACACTGCCTTGCCAAAGCACTTTTGTAAATTCAATTGTTGAAGGGTTTTGAGTATAAAGATAAATCTCCTGGAGATAATTATTTTCCACTTTACCAATATAAATAAATTCATCTTGACAGCCTAGGAGAATCTCCTTAGGGTTGGCAGTGATAATTTTTTTCTGTCTGCCTTGGACGGCAAATATTTTTTTTTCTCTTCCTTTTTGGCTTTCAAGAAATAAGGTACCAAATTTATTTGATACCGCCATCGCAAGAATTAATTCCGCAGGATCATCTAGTCTGTTAATATTTTTCATAATATCTATAGTAAGTAATTTGCTTTTTGAAGATTCGTCTTTATAAAGGACAAACAAATTGTTAGTATAAGTTGACATTTGAATGTCCGTAATATTTGAGATAGGAAAATTTATTGAACGCTCTAAGCGGGGCTCAAGTTGTTCGGAGTTAGAAGATAAGGGATCAAAATCAAGGGAATAAAGGCCTATTGGGCTGTCTTGAGTTGAATTAGTGCGGGCTATATAAAGCAAACTATTTCGATCCGGAAGCCATTTGTAGGCTAATATTGAGTGGGCTTCCGGTTTTTCTTTGCTGGTTATTACAAGGTCATTTTTAGTAAGATCTATTACATGCAGGGTGCCCTCGGCAATATAAGCCAAATATCTATTATTAAATGATAGGGTTATGTTTTGAGCCGTACTTAAATCAACATTTAAAGTATAAGCTTTGTTAAGGCGGAACAAAGGATTTAAGAATTGCTCTGTAAAATGCTCCAAAACAAGAAATATGGCAAGTTGAAAGACTAAAGAAACGATAAGAAATACTGTTACCTTTTTGCTTCTCAAATTCTCGTTACCCCACTATCCCTTAAATCTCTTCGAATTTGTCAATAGGAATTACCTGCAAGGCTGCTTTGGGGAAGGATAACAAAGGCCGTTGGAATATATCTTTCGCCATAAATATTCCACAATTTATTTAGGATTTGACCCTTATAAACCATCTCGCTGGAAGATCCCCCATCCAAATTTGCAGCATTTTCTGCCCCATATTCAATAAAGATGTTCATTAAGTCCCTAAGGGTTGCACCCATGCTCCACCCCGGCTGCCGGCCATCAATTACAACTAAAATGACTGTGCCATCAGGTCTTTGGCCTATACCGGTTCTTGGAGCTAAACCCCAACCACCATCTCCTTTTATTTGAGGTTTTCCTTCAAGTAATAAATTGGGATAAAAAGTCACGGCATTTTGAATTTTTTGCTTGCTGATTTCATGTACAGTCATTGAACTTAAGACAAGTTTGCCGTTTTGGTCAAAGCCAATAATATTTGCTGCTTCATTTCCAATATTGTTATGAATTACTAATCCTTCTTGCACGGTGATTCCGTCGGGATAAGCGCCATTACCTTGGGCATTAGGATCATAAAACCCACCGGCATTTATACCGGCTATGGCTTTACTCTCTGCGACAAGGTCAGTTAACCTTTGTCCAGCTATCCCTAATTCTTTAGTAACAGCCAAAGTTATTTGATGGGGATTATTAATTAACATTACTTTTCCTCGGAAGTATTTGCCGCTAATATTTTCAATCTTAAGGCCGTTTTCCCTATCGATAATAATATGTTCTTTCCCGAGAATTACCGGTTCGACCGTTATAATACTTTCGTTGTAACTCTGGATAAGCTTGGCAATTTCCTCTTGGGAAAGTAAAAATTCCGCGACCTGAGGATGGCGGGAGGTAAGGATGGTCCCAATAGTAAATAGCTTCAGAGATTCAAAGGGACCATAGAAAATAACAAATGGCGCTATGAGTAAAAATAGAATTAAATTAAAAGAGATAAAGTATAAACAAATAAAAAGCCTTTTCATGGGAATTCCTATTCCTTTTATGTTCATGTAATTCAGCTTCGGAATACTTAATAATCTGTAGCTATTCTTTTCCCTAATTATACTATTTGAATGCTGAAAACAAAATAAGTGCTTAAAGTAAGCACTTACAAATAGGTTTCGTTTATTTCCCTAATATTATTTTACTGTAGAATCAATATTATAAATCAGTTTTGCTTCAGTATTTTGCGTCACTCCCCCTTCAGGATTGCTTTTAATCGCTAGAACCATTTCATGTTGTCCGGCTGTTGCGCTCTTTCCTTGGGCATCACCTAAAGCTTGTATATTTTCAAATGCTATTCGGGCCGTGGCTCCTGGCTCCAGAATGGGAATCTTGCCTTCTTTGCTAATTTTCTGAGTCTGATCCGCCAAGGAGACAATTGTCAAAACTACTGGAATATCACTCATTGTTTTTTCAGTCATGTTTTGAATAATTGCTGCAATTTTATAGTTTGTTTTAGGTAAGGTTTGGATTCCCTTTAATACTTCTCCTCCATAGGATAGATCGCGAATTACAATTGGCGGCTCAAACTCAAGACTTACGATTTTTAATTCTGGTTCAACTTGCTGGGATGCAGTATTTGCTTCCGAGTTACCCAAAAAATTGAAGCCTAAAAATGCAAAGAATACTATTGCCAACACCAAGCCACTATAGAGAAAATATCGCATATTAATAGTAATAAATTTTGCCATCCTTTTTTCACCTCACGCTTACATTCTTACATAAAAAACCTATGCATTCTTTTCTAGGACATGCATAGGTTTGGCCAAAAATATTATTCTTTTTTTCTTACTTTTTGGGGAAATTTGCATTTTACTTCAGATTTTCTCTCTGAAGATATTTCTGCATCCGTATATCCTGTTCACTGGATAAACGGTAAATCCGACACATCTGTAACAACCTGGAACAGGTTCTTTCTCCTAAATATTGTTCAATTTCTTCAAAATCTAAGTTGGTAGTTATTATTGTTGGCAATTGTTCATTCATTCGGTAATTGAGGATGGAATAAAGCCTATTACGCGACCATTCGGTATAGTTATAGGCGCCAAGGTCATCTAAAATCAAAATAGGAATAGTCCTGGCTATGTCCAGCAAGTCAAATTCAGTAGTGTCAGTTTTATTAGAAAAAGTAGCTCTTAATTCATCCAATAAATCGGGGACAACCAAGAATAGCAATTGTTTTTGTTGAGCCAATAAAGCATTGGCAATAGCAGCCGCTAAGAAGGTCTTCCCACTGCCGACTGAACCGGTAAACAGCAAACCGAGCTCATGGGGATTGTTGAGCACATTTTTTACAAAGGTTTGAGCAGCATTTAAGGCTCGTTTTGCATTTTCATAATATTCACGGTTAGCGGAGGTACAATAATAATCCAGATTAAATTTATCAAATAAACATTTTTGTAATTCGCGCGGCAACCGGGCTGACTTGAAATTATTCTCAATTCTTTTCTGCTCCATACAAGAACAAGGTATCGCCGTATCTCCTTGCAAAATGATCCCTCGTCCCCCGCAAATGGAGCACATTTGCTCCGTTAAGCCAGTATCGGCTTGAACCTGATATTCCTTAGTTAACAAGAGATTCTGTTGATCTTGGGCAGGTTTATTTAATACTTTATTAATAATTTTATCTGCTTTTTCCAAGGAAAAACCTCTCCTTTACTTATCCCTATAAATAAATATCGTCGTATTTGTTCTTGGCTCTCTTTACGGATTTATTTGACTTAGTTCTTTTATTTTCCTGCCTCTCTTGGAAATACTTATCTTCAGCTTCAATTTCCAAAAGTGTTTTAATACCTTTTTTCTCCCATTCCCTCAAGATGGAGTCTAAATAACGAAAACTTCTAATACCTGCACTTACGCCTCTTCTTAAAGCCTCTATTATTAATTCTTCACCATAAGAAGCTAAAAGCCACTTTTGAATATGTTCACATTCAAACCCCGTTAAAGGCCTGCCCAACTCCTGCTCAAATGTTGCAATTAACTTTAGATAAGACGGATTTTTAGGGTTAAGTACCAAAGATTCTTCATTTTTTTTGGTAACTGATTCTAGTTGCTTAAATTGGTTAATTCCCCATATTTCAAATAATTGATCGATTAAGCCGCTTAAATCATAAATACAATTATTCTGAGCGGTAATTTGTTGAGGTTGAGGATTAACGGCTAGAAATCCTTTCTGTTGTAAACTTTGCAAGAGAACTTGCAATTCAGAAAGAGTAATCCCCATTCTAGCTGCAATATGTTCATCTATTCTTTCGGGGTTTTTATCATCAGTTATTTCATTTAGGAGATGGATAATCAACATCATTTCCTGATTAGTAATGCCTAGGTAGGAGTAATTATCAAGTAAAAAACGTGGTAAAGATACTGCTCCTGAAAAGAAAAGAGCTTGTACAAAGCCCTCATAAACATTGTTCTTAGACAATGAATCCACCCCAAATCAAAATCTTTTTCTAATACAGTATTATATTATATATTTATGCCAAAAGAAAAAAATAAGGGAAATATTGACAAAGTTTTTTGCGGAGAATGGCGATATGTTCTTCCAGGTATGGAAGGATTTTCTTATTTTTACGCCGTAATAATAGACGGTAATGAAAGGTGGTGCAGTGATGGATATTACGAAAGAACTCTATAATATTGTCAACAAATCAGGCGCTCATCCGGCTCTTGGTTGGAAGCATTGCCAAAGAGTCTACCATTTAGCCAAAGAATTATCCCAGCATTTAACCCTAGATGAAGAAATCCTTTATATTTCAGCAATGCTTCATGACACCGGGAAATATCCTCTCTATGCTTTGCCCAATGTCGATCACGCGCTTCGATCCAAGGGTATAGCGATGAACTTATTAAAAAACTATAATATGCCTCAAGATAAATTAACTAAAATTTTGGAAGCTATAGAATTTCACATGTATTACTCCGAACCAGGAAACAGTGATGAAGCTGTGTATGTGAGAGATGCCAATATCTTAGATAACCTTGGAAATATCGGCTTAATGAAAATATTCAGCATTGTAGGACATGACGAATTAATTCCTAGTCCGGAAGACGCTCTACTGCGAATTCAAACTTTTGCTGAAGCCTTACCAAAAAAAGTTTATTCAAAAACAGGCAGGCGAATTGCCGTAAAAAGGCGGGAGGAAGTAATGCGGTTCCTAGCTGGAATTAAACGCCAAACTTCTGAATACGCCTGGATTTAAGCTCCTAAGTATTTATTTTGGGACTCCTCCAACATTTGCGAAATTTTATCCAATGTCTCCAAGATATAACTGTAATCCCTTTCCCGTCGAGCAGTATCCACAAAAGTGCGCAAATTCTTACGCAGTTTACTGTAAGCATAATTAACCTCAGAAAGTAAAACTTTCTTCCTCCGGACAACTTTATGACCGGTGTATTTACTTTCTTTCTGAGGTATTTTACCTTCCTGAGCTTTACGCAGCTCATATTTTTCTTGAAGAATATCTAACCAAGCCCTAGCAGGTTGAATCCTGATGACTTGATTTCCTTTAAACTCCATTTCTTCGCCAAGGACTGGAATTATAGGTTTTTTTCCCAATCTTTCTTCAACCAGGTCGGCAAAATCATTTAAGGCCTGTTCTTCACCATGAACCAGGATAATTTGTTGTGCCGTTACGCCGGCAGTTTCCAACCAAGCATACAGTTCACTTTGGTCAGCATGGCCTGAAAAACCTGGTAAATTTACTATGGTGGCGTTGACATGAATACATTCACCATGGATTGTGACTTCTTTTGCCCCGTCGATTAACCTACGGCCCAAGGTCCCTTCCGCTTGGTAACCGACAAAGACGACGGTGGCATTAGGACGCCAGAGATTATGTTTTAGGTGGTGTTTAATTCTACCTGCATCAGCCATACCGCTGGCCGAGATAATAATATTTCCGCCCGGGAGAGCATTTAAACGTATTGAATCTTCTGTTGTTTCACTAAACTTAAGGTTTTCCATAGTTAGAGGGTTATTACCCTCTTTTATTAAAGCCGTGCTTTCCTCGTCAAAATCCTGGGTATTTTTTTGAAAGATTCTAGTAGCTTCAATAGCCAAAGGGCTATCAATATAAATCGGCATTATCGGTATCTTTTGTTGGCTCTGCAATTTTTGCAAATAATATAAAAGGTCTTGGGTACGTTCGATGGCAAAAGCCGGGATAATTATATTGCCTCCTTGAGCATAAGCATTGTTGATAACCTCAGCCAAAAGCTCCAAGCGGTTGGATTTATCAATATGATGACGGTTGCCGTAAGTAGTCTCCATTATTATTAAATCGGCATGCTCAATAAGAGAAGGATCTTCAATAAATGGTTGATTTGTGGAACCAATATCACCGGAAAATACTATTCTTTTAGTTTCTTCTCCCTCAGAGATTGTTAAAATAACATGGGATGAACCAAGAATATGACCTGCATCAAAAAACTCCGCCGATATTTTCTCAGAAATTGTTATGGTTCTCCCATATTCAACCGGAATAAAAAATTTAATGGCATTGTACCCGTCTTGAGACGTGTAAATAGGCTTGAGTAAAGGAAGGCCTGCTCTGGTCCGTTTCCGGTTCTTTCTTTCAATTTCCATTTCTTGAATATGACCGCTGTCCGGTAACAAAATCGAACAAAGCTCCATAGTTGCTTTAGTTGAATATATTGGTCCTTTATAGCCGTTTTTTACTAACTTGGGAATAAGGCCGGAATGATCAATATGGGCATGAGTCAAGATTACGGCATTAATACTAGCCGGCTCAAAAGGGAAGTCACCATAGTTAAGTTCTTTGATAACTTTGTTACCTTGAAACATCCCGCAGTCTATTAATAGCCTAAAACCTAAGGTTTCAACTAAATAACACGAACCTGTAACGATCTGGCTGGCACCGAAGAAATTTATTTTCATACCCATATTCCCTTTCTTTGTTAAAAGATTTTCCTTAATCTAATTGTACTAATTTTAATTTAACGGCTTTAAGGGCTGCTTGAGTTCTATCTTCAACTTCTAATTTTCGAAAAATATTAGAGAGATGGTTTTTAACTGTTTTTTCACTAATAAACAAGGACATCCCAATATCTTTGTTGGATGAGCCTTTTACAACGTAAGTCAATATCTCCATTTCCCTATTGCTTAGACCGAAATTATTCTTAGGAACGTTAGAGTTTGTTAATTGTCCTAAGAGTTTTCCGGTAACTGATGGCGCTAAAATTGGCTCTCCAGCATAGACTTTACGTATTGATTCTACTAAAGTTTTAGGAATAACATCTTTTAAAAGATAGCCGGCAACTCCTAACTGTAAAACCTGGAATATTTTTTCATCCGAATCGTCAACTGTTAAAACCAAAATTCCAATTTCCGGATGTTCCCGACGGATCACTTTACAAGCTTCTAATCCGTTAACTCCCGGCATATTGAGGTCCATTAACATTATATCAAATTTAGTGCTTCTTGCTATGTTAATTGCTCCCTGCCCGTCACCAACTTCAGCAATTACTTCGATATCTTCTTCAAATTCAAGAATTCTTCTTAAACCCTCTCTTAGGAGAGGATGATCATCGGCAATTACCACTCTTATCATAGCGCAAGCCTCCATTATTTCGAATATGGTAGTTCAAACTCAAATGTTGTACCTTGACCAGGAATTGAAGTAAGATTAAATTTCCCTGAATACATTTCAATCCGCTCTTTGATACCAATTAAACCAAATTGTTTTCCAAGATTGCTTAAAACCTCCTTAACATCAAAACCTCGACCATTGTCAATTATGCGCCCAAGAACAGAATTTTCTCGAAATTCAAGAATTACTTTACAAGTTGCTGAGTGAGCATGTTTAGCGACATTTGTCATTCCTTCCTGAACCATTCTAAATAAAGCTACCTCAATAGCTGGATTTAGAGTTCTTTCAGTTCCTTTAACCTGCAATTCACATTTTATACCATAATTTTTTTCGTAATTTTGAATGTAATTCCGGATAGTCTCCACAATTCCTTCACTGTTTAATTGGATAGGACGAAGGTCAAAAATAATTCTACGGATATCTTTAAGATTTTCTCTGGCTAAAACGTTCAATTCTTGTAATTCTTTTTTAACTTTCTTATGATCAATCTCTAAAAGTTTTTCCACAATTTCCAAGCGCAAGACAATGTTAGCCAAGCTTTGTGCCGGTCCATCATGGATTTCTCTGGCTACCTTTCTTCGTTCCTCTTCTTGGGCTTTAATTATCATAAATGCAGTTACTTTTCTTTGGTCCTTGCTGTAGTATTGTGAGATTTCATTAATCCCTTCTTTTAAGAGGCGTATTGCTAAGCTAACCTGATTCATCAAGGTTTCGGCTCTTTGTACCGTTTTATCTAAGTTTTTTAGAGTTCTTTCAATCTCGTCCCTTCTGGTACGAAGTTGAAGTTCCTTAGCCTGAAGTAGCTGTAATTCCACTTGAGCATCCTTGGTTTCTATATAAATTTCCAACATTTCTTTTTCTGTGTAATTGTGAAAGTTTTTATTAACTTCCATAAGTTTTTGGCGCAGTTTTTTCTCTTGACGCTGTTGATCGTCCACCTTTTTTATTATTTCTACAATTTCCAGCCTCAAAAATTCCAATTCTTTCTTTAATCTTTGAATTTCAGAACGAGTTGATTCATAAATATTGAATATTTCTTCCTTTCCTTCTTCAATTGCTTTTAATGTTCCTTCAAAAACACTAGCCAAGCGGTCCATAATACTTTCTCCTTAAATAAAGCTGCTTCCTTAAAATAATAAAGTTTAATTCTTAACTTATATCTCTTTCGACATTATATCATTTTTTCCTACCTCATTGTTAATAATAATTCTGAAAAATTGCAAGAAATGGATTTGTACCACAATAATACAGCATATTATCTAACATATTCCTTAATAATTACTTGGCGCGGACACTTGACAGTAGGTAGTGTTCTTTGCTATGATTTTATTTGTTCTTTATCGGGGCGTAGCGCAGTTTGGTAGCGTGCTTGGTTCGGGACCAAGAGGTCGCAGGTTCAAATCCTGTCGCCCCGACCAGTAATCTTTTAGATGGAGATACTTTTTCGAAATCAATTTTTTTGTGTATTGTAGCCATCCAGCCAATTAAATTTTAAAGTCCAGGAAAGTTCGGGAATTAACCCGGGCTTTTTTTTATTTAGATAGAAATCTAGCATTGGAGACAAATTGTGGTTAAATATTACCAGGAAACTCTATTTGGATATAGAATTATTTATTTGGATATACAATATTATTATTGAAAGAAAACCTAATTGGAGGAATTGTCTTATGGTCGAAACATCAAATATTCTAACTTGGACCTTTGTTCTAAAAAAATAATTGCCATTAGGAAGTTTGACAAAATTATTGCTGAAGCTTTATTAAAATAAATGCTATAATAGCAATGAGTCTATAAAATAAAGCTCTAGTTTTTTTTTAAGAGGAGATATAAATGCTAAGCGGCAAACTAACTTCTATTCGCCCTCTAGAAGAACAAGATCTTGATTTTTTGTACAAATGGTATAATGATTATGATTTTGGCTATTGGGTATGTGGCAATTGGCCTTTGGCAACCTTCATGCGTCGAGATGCATTTGAACAAAAATTCTTTGAAGAAGATGAACACCGCTATGCCATTCTCAATGCCCAGAATAAGGTCATAGGTTCTATAGGGTTTGACCAAGTTAATATACCGGCTAGGTCAGCAAGAATATTTATAGGGATAGGAGCTAAAGATTGTTGGGGAAAAGGCTATGGCTCTGAGGCTCTCACTTTATTTATTAATTATCTTTTCCGGCAATGGAATTTTCGGAGATTAACGGCTGAAACTTGGGTAAAGAATACTAGGGCTATAGCCTGTTATCAAAAAGTTGGTTTTACTATTGAAGGAAAACTACGCGAGGCTTATTATATTGAAGGTAATTACTATGACGCAATAATTTTAGGTCTGCTAAAACGTGATTTTGCCGGTTATAGACCTAATTCCAGCTAAGAATGCAATTTATCCCATTTGCAAAATCTTCTCGATTCAATTATTATAAATACCAGAAAAGTAACAATTTAATATTTTTTATCTCTGGGGACAGGTGCAATTCCTTACCGGCGGTAAAGCCCGCGAGCCTTATAAGGTTGATTCGTTGAAATTACGAAGCCGACAGTTAAAGTCTGGATGGGAAGAGATTATTTTTTGTGCGGTTTAAGATGCTTTAGAAGTGATTCTTATAACCCGTCCTCTTTTTGTTTGCACTTGTTATGCCCGGAGTCTTTCGGGCATTATTTAATTTCACATGCTTATGCCTCAAACCTGGTGGGTAATATTCGCCATTCTTTAGCAGATAAAATTTTTTAAAATAAAAAGGAGCCTAACATGAATAGTACAACCCAAGATAGATCATTTATGGAACGTGCTCTAGAACTAGCCCTTAAAGCCGCTGGGCGCACGAGCCCCAATCCTATGGTAGGCTGTGTTATTGTCAAAAACGGACAAATTGTCGGTGAAGGTTATCACGCCAAGGCCGGTACTCCCCATGCTGAAATCCATGCTTTGCATGCCGCCGGTACTAATGCGCGAGGTGCTGATGTTTACGTTACTTTGGAACCATGCTCCCATTATGGACGTACTCCCCCCTGTACCGAGGCCTTGATCCAGGCTGGTGTAAAACGGGTTGTAATTGCTGTAACCGACCCTAACCCACTGGTAAACGGCCGGGGACTGAAAAAGTTACAGGAAGCCGGAATTATAGTAGAAACAGGTCTCTTGGCAGAAAAAGCCTTAAAAATTAACGAATTCTTCTTCAAAGCTATCTCTCAGAAAATACCCTTTGTACTTTATAAAAGCGCCTTAACTCTTGATGGCCAAACTGCGGTAGAGTCAGGCGATTCCAAATGGATTACCTCAGAAGAAGCCAGGCACTATGTTCATAAGTTAAGAAATATTTACGATGTAATTATGGTGGGCAGTCAGACCGTTATTAATGATGATCCCCTACTGACTTGCCGAGGAATTGCAGACGGACGAGATCCTGTCAGGCTGATTGTGGATGGCAGTTTAAGAACACCTCTTGATGCCCAAGCTATAAAAAATTCTTCTTCACTGTGTATCCTTGCTACCACTCTGGCGGCAGATCCCGAAAAAATTAAAGTTTTAAAGGAAAAAGCCAATGTGGAAGTTTGGCAATATCCTACAAAACGCTATGTTCCTTTAACAGACCTAATGCGGGATATAGTCGCTAAAGGTTTCAACAGTGTTCTGTTAGAAGGTGGTGGAATCTTGGCAGGTAAAATGTTAGAAGAAAAACTGATAGATAAAATTGAATTCATTTTGGCTCCAAAACTAGCCGGTTTAGGCTCCCCTCCCTTCTCCGGTTTAAAGCTTACAAAAATGTCTTCGGCTCTAAAGGTAAGGGATTTGGAAATTTGTCAACTGGGAGTGGACTTGAAAATTGCCGGCTATATTGAATATTGCCCGACTGAAATCTGATGACGGATGTGATGAATTTGTTTACTGGCATAATTGAAGAATTAGGCACAGTCAGAAAACTTGCCTCCCTCAATAATTCAGCCCGTCTTACTCTTGAAGCGGTTAAAGTTTTGGAAGGCACGCAAATTGGCGATAGCATTGCTGTTAATGGCGTATGCCTGACTGTAACTGAGATAGCCCAGAACCATTTTTCTGTAGACATTATGTTTGAAACTTTAAGGAAAACTAATCTTGGCGATTTAAAAACGGGTAACAAAGTAAACTTGGAAAGAGCTTTACAATTACAGTCCCGTTTAGGTGGGCATCTTGTCAGCGGCCATGTTGATGGGATCGGTATTATTACCGCTCTTAGAGAAGTAGGAATTGCCAAATTTTATAACATAACTGCTTCACCTGACTTAGTAAGCTACCTTATACCTAAGGGTTCCATAGCCATTGATGGGATTTCCTTAACAATCGTAGATGTAGGCGAAGATAATTTTTCGGTATCTCTTATCCCCCATACCCAGGCTAATACTACTTTAGGCCTGAAAGGACCCGGCTCCAAAGTCAATTTAGAAACCGATTTAATTGGTAAGTATGTAGCTAAATTTTTAAATCGAGAAAAACCCACAACACAAAATAAAATCACCTATAGTTTCTTAGCTGAACATGGATTTATCTAGAAAAGGAGTGATAATAAATGACGACTAATACTGAAAACACTTTTAACACTATTGAGGAAGCTTTGGAGGATATTCGCGCCGGAAAAATGATTATAGTTGTCGATGATGAAGACCGGGAAAATGAAGGAGACCTAGTAATGGCAGCTGAAAAAATTACGCCTGAGGCTGTCAACTTCATGGCAACCTATGGACGCGGACTTATCTGTGTTCCCCTGGTAGCCGAACGTTTAAGGGAATTAGAACTTGATCTGATGGTCCACAATAATACCGATCCACATGGTACCGCTTTCACGGTTAGCGTCGATGCCACTTCCAGTACAACTGGGATTTCAGCTTATGAAAGAGCTCATACTATTCAAGTTTTGGTTAACAAAAACAGTAAGCCCCAAGATCTGCGCAAACCCGGGCATATCTTTCCACTGAAGGCGCGAGAAGGAGGAGTTCTAGTTAGAGCAGGCCATACCGAAGCTTCGGTGGATCTGGCTCGTTTGGCCGGTTTGGAACCGGCTGGCGTTTTGTGCGAGATTATGAATGATGATGGTACTATGGCCAGGGTGCCTGATTTAATTGAATTTAAGGCCAAACATAATCTTAAAATGATTACCATCAAAGATTTAATATCATACCGTCGGCGCAAGGAAAAATTAATTGAAATGACTGAAAGTATTGTATTTCCAACTGCTTACGGTGTATTTAAAGCTATTGGCTATAAAAGCAAAATTGACAATAAGGAGCACCTGGCTTTGATTAAAGGGCAAATCGACGATGGTAACCCTGTCCTGGTCAGGGTCCATTCCGAATGTTTGACTGGCGATGTCTTTTTCTCCAAAAGATGCGACTGTCGCGATCAATTGTCAGCAGCTTTAATGCAGATTGAGAAAGAAGGCCGCGGTGTATTTTTATATATGCGCCAAGAAGGACGTGGGATTGGCCTTCTGAATAAGCTTAAGGCCTATAAACTTCAAGAAGAAGGAAAAGACACTGTGGAAGCAAATCTTGCCTTGGGCTTCCCGCCAGACTTGCGCGATTATGGTGTTGGAGCTCAAATCCTAGCAGATTTGGGAATTACCAAAGTCCGTTTAATGACTAATAATCCTAAAAAAATTGTTGGTCTTGAAGGCCATGGAATCAAGGTTGTGGAAAGAGTTCCTATTGAAATGTATCCCCGACCGGAAAATGAATTTTATTTAACAACTAAAAAAGCCAAACTTGGTCATTATCTTACCAATGTCAAATAATATCTTAACAATTTTTATTAACAGAAAGGACTGTGGAAAATGCGCGTATTGGAAGGGAAACTAATTGGAGAAAATTTGAAATTTGCAATCGTAGCAGGTCGCTTCAATGAATTTATCACCAGCAAACTAATTGGTGGAGCCTTAGATGCTTTAAAAAGGCATGGTGTTGTCGAAGACAATATAGAACTGGTCTGGGTGCCCGGCGCCTTTGAAATCCCTCTTATTGCCAAAAAACTGGCTGAATCCAAACGTTTTAATGCCGTTATTTGTCTCGGCGCTGTGATTAGAGGAGCCACCCCCCACTTTGATTATGTCAGTAGTGAGGTAAGCAAAGGGATTGCTAATGTGGGTCTGGAAACAGGAGTGCCTATTATCTTTGGAGTTTTGACAACCGATACCATTGAGCAAGCTATTGAAAGAGCCGGTACCAAAGCCGGAAATAAGGGGTTTGATGCCGCTATGACTGCTATCGAAACTGCTAATCTAATTAATGAGCTTACCAAGTAAAAATTGTTAGCCTTATGCATTAAAAGGGAGTATCGCAAACTACTTTATTAGTTGTTAGCAATACTCCCTTGTTCATTAGCCCATCTTGGCGTTAATATTAACTTATTTCTCGCGTTTAAACTCATAACCCTTTGCGGGTGAATAATCCAGTAGCAATTTGGAATTGTCTACTACAGTTCCCTCCAGGATCATATGAGCTAAGCGGTTTTGAACTTTTTGCTGGATAACCCTTTTTAAAGGTCTGGCACCAAACACTGGGTCATAGCCTTCTTCTACCAACTGATTAAGAGCAGCCTCACTGACTCTAATAGTTATCCCCCTATCCTTAAGTCTTTGCTGAAGAAGATCAAGTTGAATTTGGATAATTTGTTTAATCTCTTCCTTGCGTAGAGGATCAAAGATAATAATCTCATCAAGACGGTTTAAAAATTCTGGGCGGAAATAACGTTTTAACTCGGCCTCAACCCTTTGCTGAATGACATCTGCCGAACTGTTCTTGGCATTTAGCTCCCTTATTTCCTGCCCTGCAATATTACTGGTTAGAATAACCACCGTATTTTTAAAATTCACAACTCTGCCCTGACCGTCTGTTAACCTGCCGTCATCTAATAATTGGAGAAGAATATTAAAAACATCGGTATGCGCCTTTTCAATTTCATCCAATAAAATAACAGAATAAGGTTTTCGGCGGACTGCCTCAGTAAGCTGTCCTCCTTCCTCATAACCGACATAACCCGGAGGAGCACCGATTAAACGGGCTACTGAATGTTTTTCCATATACTCGGACATATCAATTCTAATTAGAGCTTGTTCATTATCAAAGAGGAATTCGGCTAAAGCTTTCGCTAGTTCAGTTTTACCTACACCTGTAGGACCTAAAAAAAGGAACGAACCGATAGGACGGTTGGGGTCTTGAAGCCCTGTCCGGGAACGGCGGACGGCATTGGCAACGGCTTGAACAGCTTTGTGCTGCCCAATTACTCTTCGATGGATGTTCTCCTCCATAGCTAATAGCTTTGTAGCTTCATCTTGCAACAATTTAGCCACCGGAATATGTGTCCATTTGGCAACAATTTCAGCAATATCATTTTCCGTCACTTCTTGCTTCAAAAGAGAATTATGGCGTTCGGCTATCTGTTTCTCCGTTTCCTTGAGCTTTTTCTCTAACTGAGGCAAAACACCATACTGCAGTTCAGCAGCTTTATTATAATCATATCTTTGCTGGGCTTTTTCCATCTCCAAACGGACCTGGTCTATTTCTTCTTTTAGTTTCTGGATTGTATTTAACTTTTCTCTTTCTTCCTGAAGCTGTGCTTCAAGAATTGTACGTTTTTCTTTAAGGTTTGCCAATTCCTCTTCCAGATGAGCTAATCTTTCAACACTGGCTTTGTCATTTTCTTTTTTCAATGCTTCCCGTTCAATTTCCAACTGCATAGCTCGACGTTTCAGATCATCTAACTCTTGGGGTTCACTGGTAATTTCCATCCTTAAACGGGCAGCTGCCTCATCAATGAGGTCAATCGCTTTGTCCGGTAAAAACCTGTCGCTAATATAGCGGTCAGAAAGAACACTGGCAGCAATTAATGCTCTGTCGGTAATTCGGACGCCATGATGAGTTTCATATCTTTCTTTCAAACCTCTTAAGATGGAGATGGTATCTTCCACACTAGGAGCGTTAACAATTACGGTTTGAAAACGACGTTCCAAAGCGGCATCCTTTTCAATATGCTTACGATATTCGTCTAAAGTCGTTGCTCCTACCATCCTGAGCTCTCCCCGAGCTAGCATCGGCTTTAACATATTGCCCGCATCCATAGCGCCTTCGGCTGCCCCAGCCCCGACGACAGTATGCAATTCATCCACAAAAAGGATAATGTTCTCCCGTTCCTGGACTTCTTTTAAAACTGCTTTGAGTCGTTCTTCGAATTCACCACGGTATTTTGCTCCGGCAATTAATGCGCCCATATCCAGCGAAATAACTTCTTTTTCTTTAAGAGCCTCAGGCACATCACCCCTGACAATGCGCTGCGCTAAACCTTCAACTATAGCAGTTTTCCCTACACCAGGCTCACCAATTAAAACTGGGTTATTTTTTGTTCTCCGAGAAAGGATTTGTATTACCCGGCGAATTTCCTCATCCCGACCGATAACAGGATCTAGCTTCCCTTTTCTTGCTAAGCTGACGAGATTTCTCCCATACTGTTCTAAAGCCGCATAAGTATTCTCGGGATTTTGGCCGGTTACTCTCTGGGAACCTCTCACTTCCTTTAAAACTCGTAAGACCGCTTCTCTATCCACCTTTGCTTGTTTTAAGATTTCCCCTGCATCTCCCCCAGCTTGCTCTAAAATTGCCAGGAAAAGGTGCTCGGTGCTAACGTAATCATCCCGAAAGACCTCCATTTGATCATGAGCATTAAGTAAGACATTTCTCATTCTCTGGGAATAAGTCAGCTGGGCGGCAACGCCCATTATTTGCGGAAGTCTACTAATGCTCCTTCTCACTTTCTCGGTTAATAAGTCGTGATTAATATTTAATTTATTGAGTAATTGTGGCACTATTCCTCCTGATTGTTGGAGTAAGGATAAGAGCAAATGTTCCGGCTCCACTTGGCTGTGGTTATTTCTCTGGGCAGTGTTTTGCGCCTCCAAAATAGCTTCTTGGGATTTTTGAGTAAAACGATTAATATCAAAAGCCATTACTTATTCCCCCTTTCTTTTTAAACGCTGTTTTTGGATTTCTGAGAGTTTTTTAATTTCTTCCTCCCGTAAATCCGGTGGAAGAACGATTACTGTCTTGGCATAAAAATCACCATACTGACCTGGCCGGTTTAAAACTGGCATCCCTTTGCCTTTTAGCCGGAAACTTCGCCCTGCTTGGGTTTTGGGAGGAATTTTTAAGATTACATCTCCGCTTAAAGTATTAATTCTTGCTTCTCCTCCTAAAACTGCGGTATAAAAATCAATCTCCAGATTAGCGCTCAAATCATCTCCTTCGCGAGTCAAGACAGGATGGGGAAGGATTTTTACCGTTAAATACAGATCACCGTTTATTCCTCCCCGGCTGCCTGATTCTCCCTGGCCGGCAAGCCTAATTTTTTGCTTATCTTGTATTCCTTTAGGGATGGTTGCCTCGACTCTTTTATGACCAATATCGATAATTTTTTTCGCGCCATGATAAGCCTCTTCGAGGGTGATAGTGATTTCCCCCTGAAGGTCCCTACCCTTTACAGCGGATTGGCGGAAGGAGTGAAAATCATCTTGAGGCTCAAAATCGAAATCTTCCCTGCCGAAAATCATGGAAAAGAAATCGGAAAAACCGCCAAATCTCCCGCCAAAAAATTCTCTATCGCCAAATAGATCTGCAAACTCTTCCGGGGTCATAGTTCGAGTATAGGTGGTCCTGCCGGTGCTTTCCTGCCATGCACTCCAATCAAAAGTTCCCCTGCTTCCCCTCTTCTGCCATTGCAAATACTCATTTCTTAATTTATCGTATTTAGCTCTTTTACCGGGATCGGCAATCGCGTGATAAGCTTCATTAATTTCCTTGAATTTAAGCTCTGCATCTTTATTTCCAGGGTTAACATCCGGATGGTATTTCTTAGCTAAAGTTTGATAAGCTTTTTTAATCTCCTTTAGATCAGCTTGAGGATCTACACCAAGGATTTGATAGTAATCCTTGAATTCCAATTTTGCTCACCTCTTTTCCAAGCAGAACTGTTGACAGCAATTCCTTCTATGCAAATAATTACCTGTTCAGAGATATTATATTCCAGTTGTCCACCAAGGTCAATATTGGTCAAATATTTTTTTTACGTTTACTGACCTTAAACTTAAAAATTAAACCCGAAAAATTCGGGTCTGAGTAAGGATTTTAAATATACAGATTTAAACGCTGGGGCATGATTTTAAACTCACTTGGAGTGTACCCTATTACTTCGCCGTCTGTTTCCATTAAAATTGGCTTTGACGTAACGATAGATAATTCTTGACAGCGATAAACCGCTACCTCCGGCAAATTAACGTGTTTTCCCCCATAAATTATTGGGAAACGGGAAAGAAGTTTTAGTTTAGTGACATCCTTAATTACAATTAAATCAAAATAACCATCGTTTATTTCAGCTTGAGGGGCAATCATCATTCCTCCGCCGATATAACGGCCATTACAGATCATTAAACCACAAAATTTTCCTTCGAAAGTATTCTTTCCTTTTTCTAAGGAACAAAAGGCCTCAAAATTTTGGTATGCTTTCACTGTTATAACAGTACCTATTAAATAAGAAAGCCCGCTTCCTAGACCTTTTGTCCGTCGATTAGTATAATTGACAACTTCCGCCCCAATCCCGACGTTTGCAACATTGAGAAAGTATCGAACCCCACATTTTCCTTGTTTTTCTTCCCAAGTTACCAGACCGACATCTACCTTTTGGTGCGATTTTTGTTTTAATTTTGTAATAATAGACTCAATTTTTTTATCTGTTTGAAGGGTACGAACTAAATCACAGCCTGTTCCTTGAGCAAATACCGCTAGTTCTACATCTTCACGGATCATTTCCCCGTTAGAGAAAAAACCGTTAAGAACTTCATTGACTGTTCCATCCCCTCCTACGGCCAGAATCCTTCTATAGCCGTTTTGCAAAGCTTGTCTGGTTAGCGCTATCCCATTATTCTGTATTGAAGTAAAGGCATAATCCATTTCTAGCCCGGCCTGCAGAAAATTTCGATAAAATAGAGGCCATTTATCGCGGGTTTTATCATGTGCAGAACTGGGATTAACTACTGCAAACCACTTGTCGTTTAAGCTCATATATTTCTCCTTCACTTAATAAAATAGCTTATAAAATAGAAGTTAGTATATGTTCGCCTTTTCTTGACAATATCCTTTTTAGATTTCGCTTTTTTCCTTCAAATTATTTACCCTTTATTCTTTGGCCTAAAGAATCAACAGCAGTTTTGAACTACTTGAAAAAGCCTCCCTGTCATAGCGGAGGCTTAAGATTTTTCTACTGTTTATTTAATTATGAGTTTGTTTAACTTTTTAGGCAGTTTATCACCGGTCTTGCTGTTTCTTTTTGGCCTTTCGAACAGACCGGTAAATTAACCAAAGTATACCCAAAATTATAACTATCGGGATAGCATAGCCAGTGAAAACTATTAAATAATTAATGAAATTCCAGAGGAAGCTTACAGATTTAATTAAAGCATTTTTTGCGGCTATAAATGTGTTTTTTATGGATACCGGTTGCCAGGGGTCGTTAACAGCTATATTGCTTTGCTTAGGCTGGATGTGCAACCTAATTTCCGAATATTCTACTCTGTTATCCAGATATTTAAGCTGGCCTTTTAAGCTCTCCATTTCCCGGCGCACATTAGCCAGAGAGTCCTCAATTTTAAGAATTTCTTCAACAGTATTAGCTTTTTTTAATATTTCCAGATATCTCTCTTCCTGAGCTTCCCATGATCTTAAGCGGGTTTCCACGTCATAATACTGTTGGGATACATCATCCGTATAAAGGTGCTGGTCGGAAACTGTACCAAACTGTTCTAACCCTCCTTTAAATTCCTCAAACTTATTTACTGGGACTCTTAAATTTAGATAAGCAGTTGTATGATCCCTTTCATTATATTGTCTGGACTCTGCAATGTAACCGTTAACCGAAGCCACTTTATTTTCCACGGCTTTTACGGTTGAAGCCACATCATCAGTCTTTATTGTAGCCTCCAAGACATAAATAATTTTCTGTTGGATTGTATCCGGAGCAACAGCTTTTTCTCCTTGCAGCTTATTAAACTCTCTGGTATTATAAGCAGAATCAAGTGCCTGCCCATCGTTGTCCAGCGATACGGAAAAATTAGGTGCTCCTGCCGGGCTCTGAGCTGCTGGTGCTGCGGAAATACCTGCGCCCATTTCTTCTGATTTTGCTTTATCGGCTGAACCTACCAACAAGGATGGAGATTGATCGTTCATTAGACTTGAGCCAAAATAAACGGCAATAACCAGCACGGCAGCCGTAGCCAACGCTTGCAAAGTTTTTCTCTTTGCCAGTATTTTGCTTTTAACGGCAGAAAATTGAAGAAAACGTTTCTTATCACGGCCCTTTTTGAGCTCGGAATCAGCTTCGTTTAATCCTGTATCCCCGGCCACAATTAATGTCTCGGGAGAAGGTCCAGAATTATTAAGGCTGGAACTATCACCAAGTACGGCAATTTTTTCGATTGTTTTATCTTTTATTCTTTCTTTAAGATCAGAGCTTTGGTAGATATAGGTGAAAAAATCTTTCACACGCATCAAATCGCCATCTTCTTCCCACAAGGCTTTTATTTTATCCTCTTTCATTAACATTCACCTCCAGCCATTTCTGCTTGATAAATTGCTCGAAAGTTTTTTTTGGCTCGGTATAACATACTGTCCACTGCTTGTTGTGTCATGCCAAGAATAGATGCAGTTTCCAAAGAACTGAAACCTTCAATTAAGCGCAATTGGATTACAGCAACTTGAGGTTCGGTTAATTGAGCCAGAGTTTTATTAACAGACATAATTGTGGCAAAATCTTCGCCATAATCCCGACTGCACTGGATATTCTGTAATTCCTCGCTTAACGGAATTATTTTGATTTCCTTTTTCCCCCTATAATAATCAGCAATATAATTTGCCGCTATTCGTAAAGCCCAACATTTTAAGGAACTTCTCCCCTCAAAGCTGGAGATTGACTTCCATATTTTAGCCATGATTTCAGCAGTAACATCTTCAATTTCAGAAGAAGGTATACGCAAGCAAACATATCTGTAAACCACAGGAAACAACTCTTCGTAGATTTCATCAAAAGAAGCTTGTTTCACGTCCTCTTTCACGTCCTTAGCCCCCCCTTGGTCGGACATCGGGTTACTGTCTTTTATTTTTTATAGACGTTGCAAGTTAGCAAGATCTGATGCCCTCGTTATTATTGTAACAATATATTTAATGTTCTAGCTGTTTTCGATTTTATTTTCCATTTTGTTTTCCATTTTTATATATCCCTTTTTGATTAAGAAAGCAGTAACAAAGTTAATAGTAAAATGGCTTAGGATCGGTATCCAGAGAGATAAGGTTAGATGATAAGAAAAACCAAGTATTAATCCCATTAAATAAACTTCAATAAGAATATAAATCTTTTTTAAGTAGCGAACATGAATTAAAGAAAACAGCAAACTGGCAAGCCAAATTCCCAGGATATTTTGCACAATACCTCGAAATAGCAATTCCTCGACAATAGCGCTTCCGAAAAATATTAAAGCTAAAACCGGTAAAGGAAATTTCTCTAATAGAATCGAATTAATTTCATCAAATAATTTCTCTTGCGGAAGATATTTATGGAACAATAATTGGAGAAGAAGCAAGGCGCTGCTTCCTAACCCTAAAACTATGAAATTTGGCAAGCTCAGATTTAGCGTGAATATTGTTTGTAAAGAAATATCATTAACTAAAAGTTTCTTTAGTACCAATGCCACAATCAATATTATGGTTTGAGACAGAAAGATATTAATTAATAGCAACTTTTTGGTCATTTTTGTTCTATTTTTTACCTCTCTTTAAAAAAATTTGCAAGAAAAATAAACTAAGTATAAAATAAATGCGGACAGCTTTATAATTACGGATTAAGGAGAGCTATTAATGATTAAATATAGAAAACAAATTATTTTCTTAGCAATCATATTTATCCTTTTGCCTTTTTTAGTCGGCTGTTCTGCCGCTGTTCAAGATACTCCTTTACCGTTAAATACCGATACGAAAACAACTGCTTATCCCTTAATTGTTCGAGATCATAGCGGAGCCGAAATAATAATCCTTAACAAACCAAAGCGAATAATTAGCCTTTTGCCAAGCTCCACAGAAATACTCTTTGCTTTGGGGCAAGAGAATAATCTAATAGCTGTCACAAAATATGATAATTATCCTGCCGACATCCAAGACAGAGGTTATTATCTTTTTGAAGACGCCTTAAACCCTAATCCAGATAAAATTTTAGAACTACAACCTGATTTAGTGATTATTGGTTCCGTTTCCGGCGAAACATTGCGTAAATTGCGCAATTTGGATATTCCGGTTATTTCCTTTAATCCTCAAAGTATCGAGGAAACATATGATACCATTAGGAGTATAGGTTATATTACCGATAGTTCCAAAAAAGCGGCACTCATCCTGGAAAAAATGATTTCTAAAGAAAATGAAATTAAACAAATAGTAGCGACTATAGAGGAACATAATAAACCAAGGGTTTGGTTGGAAGCAAGCGCCGACCTTTACACGGCAGGAAAAAACACATTTATGAATGAACTTATCACTAAAGCCGGCGGCATTAATATAACCTCAGATTTAGAAGGTTGGGGACGCTATAAAAGCGAAGATATTATTGCCAAAAACCCTCAAGTAATATTAGTTACCTATGGCCAATTCGTAGAGAATGTTCGCCAAGAAATTAAAAACAGACCCGGTTGGCAGGAAATAGATGCAGTTAAAAATGACCGAATTATCGAGTTAGATTATGACTTGGTAATGAAACCCGGGCCACGGATTATTAATGGTTTAGAGCTTATTGCCAAATCATTGTTTCCGGAGAAGTTTAAACTTAAATAATTATAACATTGTTCACATAAAATTTACTTATAATACTTAGAAAACCGGTCTAAAACCCTCCTTAAATAAACAAATAAATTATTCCAATTTTGGTTTGAATTTAATTTGAAGCAAACAATTACCTGAGTAAGAAAGCCAAAAAAACAAATAATAAGAACGACTCCCAAACAAAAAAATTTTTGATTAAGGAGGGAAAATGACATGCCTGGTGAAAGAAGTTCAAACACACCTGCAGTTCAAGGAGCATCTAAAGGATTAGATTCTCTTAAGTATGAAATTGCCAATGAACTAGGCGTTACTCTTGGCGGAGACCGCACTTCCCGTGAAAACGGAACAGTTGGCGGTTATATGACTAAACGTATGGTGCAATTTGCTGAACAGCAACTGAAGAATGGCCAGAGAATATAACTCTGTATAAGCAAGAAATAGGAAATTACCGTTAAGCTAAATAAGTTAAGAAGCATTCCTTAACCGGAATGCTTCTTAACGTTTAAATAACTTTTCACTCTTCCAGGTAACCTTTAGCTATACAATCAGTAATCAAATCATTAATAAAATTCCATAATTGAACTGAACCTTCCCGGGTATGAGCATTTTTTTGGAAGACTTTATCACTTTTAACATTGAATTTCCGCCAAGTATGCCCGCCTGTCCGGGAGTTAAGAAGCAAAGGCTCTAAACGGTCTAAAACGGCGGCATATTTTGCTTCCGAAGTATTTCTGCTTTCAAATTCTTCCCATAAATCTCTAAATTCTTTTTCTTGGTCCTTCGGCAATAAGCTAAAAATCCGAGCCGCTGCTCTTTTTTCCCTTTCAGCTTTGCTTTTATTACCTTCCAAGTCATAAATGAAAGTATCTCCTGCATATATCTCCACTAAATCATGAATTAGAACCATTTTTAAAACTTTGAGGATATCCAATGCCGGGTCATTGGCATATTCCTGAAGTAAAATTGCCATCACCGCTAAATGCCAAGAGTGTTCGGCATCATTTTCTTCCCTGCTGCCATCGGTAATTACCGATTGTCTGTAAACATTTTTCAATTTGTCTATTTCCAAAATAAAATTAATTTGTTGCTGAAGCCTTTCGTTTACTTCCATTTTTTCTCCCTTTTCTTTGTGCATTTTTTTTTGCTAATATCCTTCATTGTTTAAGTATTTTAAATAGGAGGACAGAACCTATCTTACAGAAGTTACTTTATCCTCAGTTTTAAGCTGTATGTTGAAAATGTTAGGGCTAGAACCAAAGCTATCCAAGGAATATGACCGTAATTAAAGGTAATTATGGCCACACCTATTGTCGCTAAGACCACGGCTATTCGCTGGTAATGATTCATTTTTTCTTTTTGCACAACCCTGGCCAGAAAGATGGTTAATAAAGGATTAATATAATATCCCAGGCTGGCCTCGATAAGATGGTTGCTATTAACTGCATAGATATAGGTAAACCAATTAAGGCTAATAATAAAACCACCAAGAAATAAAAGGGTACTATTCCCGCCTTTGAGATGAGAAAATAATTCTTTTATTCTACCTTGGCAACAAAGAAGTAAAACCACAAAGACGAAAGACCATATAATCCTATTTGCTAAGATAACTTCGGGTAAGACGTTGGCCAGCTGTTTCCAATAAATGGGCAAAAACCCCCAAAGTAAGATAGCACCCAGAACAGAACAAATACCGCGAAACTCTTCATTATTACTTTTACGCATAGCTATATCCTTTACGACCTTTCTTTTTCTTCAAAGAAAATCCGAACCTAATGGTTCGGGAGTTACTATTATTTTCGGGAGTTATAATTATTACTTAGTTACTTTTGCTGTTTATTAATTTTACTCCAACTATCCCGTAAGCCAACAATACGATTAAATACCAGGTGATCAGGAGAATGATCTTTGAGGTCAGCACAAAAATATCCTTGTCGTAAAAATTGAAATTTATCTCCTGGTAAGGCCTTACATAAACTCGATTCTACTAAGCAGTTTTTTAATATGCTTAAAGAGTTTGGATTAATCTTAGTTAAAAACTCATCATTTTCTGTTTGATCCTCATCGGCCTGTTGTTCGGAGTTGATTAAATAGTCATAGAGGCGAATTTCAGCCTTAACCGCCTCAGAAGCCGAAACCCAATGAAGAGTGCCTTTAACCTTCCGATTAGCAGCGCTACCGCCACTTTTAGTTTCAGGATCATAAGTACAATGGATTTCAAGTATTTCTCCGTTGGTATCTTTAATGACATTTTCACACTTGATAATATAGGCGTATTTAAGCCGGACTTCCTTACCCGGAGAAAGCCGAAAATACTTGCTAGGCGGATTTTCCATAAAGTCATCACGTTCAATATATATAACCCTGGAAAACTTTAGGGTACGGGTACCGGCTGCAGGGTTTTCCGGATTGTTTTCAGCTATTATGATTTCTTCCTTATCCTCTGGATAATTTAAAATAACGACTTTAACCGGATCAAGTACTGCCATTACTCTTGGGGCTTTGGAATTGAGATCTTCTCGTAAACAATGCTCTAATAAAGCGATGTCAACAACACTGTTAGCCTTGGCTACTCCAATACGATTGCAAAAATCCCGGATTGCTTCAGGAGTAAAACCCCGACGTCTTAGGCCAGATATAGTCGGCATCCGGGGATCATCCCACCCTTGTACAAAGCCCTTTTCAACAAGCAGCCGCAGTTTTCTTTTGCTCATGACTGTATTTGTCAACTCTAATCTGGCAAATTCGATTTGCTTAGGTTTGTCCTCATCATCAATTAATTGTTCAATAAACCAGTCATAGAGAGGTCGATGATCTTCAAATTCCATGGTACATATAGAATGTGTAATCCTTTCCAAAGCATCCGATAAAGGATGAGCAAAATCATACATAGGGTAAATACACCATTTATCACCTGTGCGGTGATGGGTTTCATGCATGATTCTATAGATTACTGGATCACGCATATTAAGGTTCGGCGACGACATATCAATTTTGGCCCTTAAAACTCTGGAACCGCTAGGGTAAAGACCTTTTCTCATGTTTTCAAATAACTCTAGATTCTCTTCTATGGACCGATTGCGATAAGGGCTATCTTTTCCCGGTTGGGTTAAGGTCCCTCGGTATTCCCGGATCTCTTCGGCGCTTAAATCACAGACATAAGCCTTGCCCTTTTTAATTAATTTAACTGCAAACTCATAAAGCTGTTCAAAGTAATCCGAAGCATAATACAGCCTATCATCCCAGGAAAATCCAAGCCATTTTACATCTTCTTTAATAGATTCAACATATTCCACATCTTCTTTGCTAGGATTGGTATCATCAAAACGTAAATTGCACAAACCATTAAATTCTTGGGCAATTCCAAAATTTAAACATATTGATTTAGCATGTCCAATATGCAAATAACCGTTTGGTTCTGGAGGGAAACGAGTATGGACTCTCTTTACTTTTTCCATCTGCAAATCTTCACGAATAATATTATGGATAAAATTAGAAGAAGACGTTAAAGTATTAATAGTAGTTACCCCCTACAAAAAACATTCGGCTAGATTGAATTTGGTTTTAGACTTATTATTTTAGTATAGTAGATTTTTCTAAATTAGCAAATCCCTAAAGGTTAACATTATTTATAAACCTATTTTATTTTCCGCAAAATATCTGATTATTTTTTTCTTCTCTTCTTCTTCGGCATGATTAATTGCGAGTATTTCGTTCTTTTCCATACCGTTCCACTTTAGATAAAGAGTTTGTTCAAAATTTTTATCGATAATGGGATCCTCATATCTTAAGACTATAACAATAAAGTAAGGCAAAACTTCTCCTTCTCTAGTTTGCTCCTCTAACGCATTTAAGTCAATAAGCAAGGTTGCCGATGCATTTTTAGGTATATCATTCACTAAAGCATATTCATCAACAGCTATTGGCTGAGAATCTAAAGCTGAACTGAACACCAAAGATTTGCTCCAAAGGCTGACAGCCGGGTGTTCACCAACATTAGTAAACTTTATTTCGAATTGCGGCAATTCGTTAATTACTACTTTCGGCGATTCTTTAAAAGTAAAATACGGCCTATTAGCCTCACGTTCTTCTTTCCAGGCAGAAATAGTGATATAAACTGTGATTAAAGCCGTAATGGCTAAAACCGCTGTGGCCATGGTCGCAATAATGCTTGTTAAATTGATAGATTTGTTTTTCTTCCTAACCATTTCCGCCTCCTAAATTCTCAATTTGCTCTAATTATTTGCAAGGTACTTTTAATCTAAACCAGAAGTATTTGGGAAATAATTTGCTAAAAAAATATATTGTGAAAACCTAAAACTTATGTCAGAAGGGCAAATCACTATAATCAACCAGATTAGTTTTATTTTGGTGAATAGATCTTAACCAAATGGAAAAACTAGGAATTACACAAATCCTTTCAAACTACAAGTAAATCTTTTGGGTTTGGGAAAGGGGCAGTGTAATGAAAATCCTTTTTCTTCCGTTCTTGCAAATACCAACCGGCCACCATACGGTTGCCGATGCTTTAATTCGTTCCCTTCAAACCAGAATTAGTAATCTTAAATGCTCAAAAATTGATTTTTTCAGCTATGCAGATAAACTGCTGGAAAAAGCCTTCCGCCTGACTTACCTGACTTGGATTGACCATTCGCCCCAGACTTTTGTTTGGTTATATAAAAACTTTGTTTATCCCTCAAAATCCACAAAACATTTCAAATGGTATGAACTAAAGTTTTTAGATAAAATGAAATCCCTTCTAATTGAAGAGCAACCGGATCTTATTGTCTGTACCCAAGCTTTTCCATCTTTTTTATTAAGCAGATTGAAACAGTCGGGTTTGGTCTTGCCCCCAATTATTAATATATATACAGATTTTTTTATTAATAAACTTTGGGGTATTAATGGGATTGAATATCATTTTGTGCCTGATCAAAACTTAAAGACCCACCTAATAACCAAACATAATGTTCAACCCCAAAATATCTTTGTGACCGGGATCCCAATTGATGAATGTTTTCAGCCCCGAACCTCTTATAAGCTATCACGCCCTTATAAAATCCTTATTACCGGAGGGAGCAGCGGACTTGGAGAGATCGAACAGTTGCTTGCCAATCTACCCACCAATGAAGATTATTGTTTTTATCTGCTGTGTGGCAATAATAAAAAATTATTTAAAGAAGTCAAAGGGCTTAAGATTAAAAACCTGAAAACACTATCATATATTGCTTCACGGGATACTATGAACAATTTGTATGATGAAGTTGATGCTATCATTACCAAATCTGGTGGTGTCACTATCAGTGAAGCGCTTCACAAAAGGTTGCCCATTTTTGTTCACTCTGCCCTCCCAGGACAAGAAGAAATTAACAAAGAATACCTTTTAGAACACAACCTCATTATTCCACTTAACCTGAACAGCAACTTGGGACATCAATTAGCTTCCTTTTTAGAGAGCAAGGAAAAACATTCTGAGTGGCTAAGTAGAGTCAATAAATACTTAAATCAAATCGAAGGGCCCGCTTGGCAGAAAATAATGGAAATTATAGTCAAGGAATTCCTAAAACCCCAAAAATACCGAGATATTACCCATATTACCCAAAGTACCAGTTAGGAAGTGAACCTCAACTATGAGTGGAAACTTTTTTTACTATTTAGTCCTGTTCACTTTTCTTTTTGCTGCCATTTATTTCTTTCTTCCTGAAATAATGCTTCATTTTTTAGGAATAGGCTCCTGGAAACGGCAATATTCACCTGGTGTGACAATAACTTTTGATGACGGCCCGGATCCCAAGTATACCCCAGCGCTCTTAAATATTCTGGCCCGTGCAAACGTTAAAGCCTGCTTTTTTCTAGTGGGCGAAAAAGCGGAAAAAAACCCTGCTTTGGTAAAAATGATTTGGGACCAGGGGCATCAAATTGGTTCTCATGGTTATTTTCATAAACACGCCTGGCTCATGTCACCTCAAGCCACTTGGGAAAACTGGGATAAAGGAATTAATACTATTAAACAGATTATTGGTAAAGAGCCGGATTATATAAGACCTCCCTGGGGAGCATGCAATCTCTCACTTTACCTCTGGAGCCTTGCCAGGAATAAAAGAATTGTAGGTTGGAACGCTAAAGGAAAGGATTGGAAAGAAAAAAGGACATCTTCAGCTATTATTAAAAACATCCTCGCCAAAACTAGTGAAGGGACAATTATTCTTCTCCATGATAGCGGCGGGGAACAGTCAGCTCCTAAAAATACTTTAGCCTGTCTGGAGGAGCTTTTGAGGAAGATAAAAAAAGAACTTAAACTCCCTTTTGTACCATTAGAGTTTCCGGATTGGCCTCTTAGTCGAAGAATTGCGTTCCGATTCTGGGAAAAGTGGGAACATCTTTATGCTAAAATCCATGGTGTGAGACGGATTGATGAGCAAAACATATTTCGTCTTTCTCTAACCAAATACCGAGGGCCGGATCTTTATGATGAGAAAGGAACATTATTAGCTAGAAAGGGAGACTGTATTGGGGAAATACATTTTGATAATATTCGTTTTCAAGCTGCAGGATCAAACCTGCAAAGAGCCGGGATTAAAGCTTTAAAACTAGTGCGCCAGTCATTGCCTGTTTTAGCCGAATATTTAACTACACAACCGGAATTCCGTGATGTTAAAGTCTATGTCGGCACTACCCTCCTAAACAAAGGTGCTCAAGGTCTAGGTTTTAATGTTCTGGATTACCCCTATAGCAACGGTTATTTAATTGGAATTCTTCAAAAAATTATAATGCGTATTTACCATCCAGCCGGGAAGAAAAGAAAGACAGAAAGTCTAGATCGGAAGCCTAAGATGGTTTGGATTAGTAAGGATAAGCTTTTAGATATGTATCAAAGAAGTGAGAAAAACATAAGTTAAAAAACATATGTCTAAGAAAAAAAAAGTAAGTTTTACCTAGTGCTTCCCGATGAAGTACAATTAAGTTCGCAAAAGTAAAAGGAAAAACCATCGGTAACTCCGAAATTGGTAAGTGAAGAGCAAACCAAGAAGGAGTGTTTACCGATGGTCTACTCTAATACTAACCGAAATTTC
>DUML01000094.1 GCA_012839895.1 Peptococcaceae bacterium
AGTTATGCCGGATTAGTATTTGGTCGTTATTTGCTGTAGCATTGATTATTAGAATGTCTTTATCTCTTTCTCCGGTTCCCGTGTCATTGATAATTATTACATAATTGCTGTTACCGACAAGGTTAATGATGTAATTATCACTACCACCTTGTCCGTCGAGTGTAATGGTTGCCCGGCTATCTCCATAATTGCCCAGGATGGGCATAAGTTTATCCAAAGTAATCTCGTCATCACCGTCTCCGGTCTCGATTATTGTATTGGGCAAGGAACTTTCTGTTTTAATCAATATCCTGTCATTGCCGGACTGTCCTGTAATCCGCAGGAATGGAGTGATTATTGCTCCGTATAGTTGCAGCATTCCACCTGCCACATCAGGATCAAGGTCGGCTAGATTTGAACCCACACTTAGAATCACTTGTACCAGGGCTTTAAGTACAGAGCCGATCTGCAGCAGAATATTATCTCCTGCTTGCAGCTTAAGGGAAGCAGTCAGCGATTCAACAGTTATTCCATCGTTTATGATTATATCTTGAGTTTCGTCAGCCAAATCCTGGGTAGTTAAGGTAAGGTCACCATTGGAAGTAATATCCTCTGTAACAGTCAGTTTGCCGGAAACGATGAGATGCAGCAAACCGCCGCCAGTTAAGCCCGTAGCCTCATCAACAACATTGCCAACGGTTAAATCTTTGGTATTAAAGATTCGGATATCTCCACCTGCAATCCCTTCAAGGTAATTTACAGCGGTCTTGACATATTTGTCTTCTGCGCCTATATTTCCGCCCGCGTCAATATGGGCTTTATTTGCGGTAATATTTACATCGTCCGAATTCTGATTGCCGTTAAGCACACTATAAGGCGTAAAGATGTAGATCTCGCCGTTCTCACTTTGACTGGTTAGGACTCCTAGATAGAGATCTCCGCCTGCTCCATTGATATAGATGTTGCCTTTTGCAGTTGCATTCAACTTACCTCCAGGTAGGGTATATACCTTAAGGTAATTGACAGGGGAACCGATCTCTCCGTCAATTGCTGTTAGCTCAATGAGACCTTTGGTTTGAATATTGGGGTTAGTATTAGCAGAGTCGCTGTAAATAGAATTTTGAGCTTGGAGATAGATATCTCCGCCTTCGGAAGTAATCGTTCCCAGATTTATGCTTCCGGCACTCTGGAGACTAATCTTACCAATAGTAGCGGAAACTGTCCCCAGATTCATGTTTCCTGCACTATGGAGATAAATGTCGCCGTTACCGGAAGTAACAGTGTCAATATTCAGGTCTCCGGCAACTTCTCGCATGTAAATGTTGCCATTAGCGTTAACCGTTAACTTCCCATCGTTAAGCAGGTCAATACGTAAGTAGTTAGCTGCATTGCCTATCGTATCAGCCGTCAAGACCAAGGTACCGCCGGCTATATTGGCTTCTTCTCCGCCAGTGGTAGCCTGAATGGAACCGGCTTTCAGATCGACCAAGCCAGGAGTATAGATGAAGTCGATATTCAGGCCACCGGCGCCGCCATGAGCACCAATGCCTTTAAGGTAAATATTCTCAACAGAACGGGCTCTGATAGAGGATTCAGGGCCAAGTTGCAGGGTCAGAGGATCAGCTTCTGTCCCCAGCGGACCGTCTGCCGCTTCGAGAACCAATGCTACATTTTCGCCAACAACATTAGCGACATTAGCCTCGGCAGCATTGTAAATTCCTCCGCCGGACTTAAGCCGTATTTCTGTTTTATCCGAGGAAGCGGACTCAATTTTTTCTATTCTTAAATCTTCTTTAGAATTCAAGTAGATATTACCGCCGTCCTGGACTTTCACTTTGCCTTGTGCATCTACGGTCAAGCCCCGTTTGAGGGAAACAATCAGATAAGCTACCTCGCTGCCGGGCTGTGAAGGATCGACAACATTGCCTTGGGCATCATAGAAGAGCACTTCTCCCGGTTCAGCCCCGGCCAGAATTGTCCGCCTTAATTCATCAAGCCTTGCTTTTCCATCATCGTTTAGGTCAATTCTGAACGTATCAGGTTTGATATTGCCTGTTTGCTGATCTACAACCAAACCACCTATATGCTGGGCCACATCCAAAGTGATGTTATTGCCAATCAAATCAAGATCATTTGTCCAGTAATTGGTGTTCGCCAAATGCTTACGATAGTTTGCTTGCAGAAATGCGTAGATTTCAGATGTTGCAAGTATAATTTCGCCGGTTTCTTCATCGTATTCGATAGTGTCAACATAATCGTTCCACAAACCGGATAAATCCGGGTTGCTGTCAAAATCATCAGGATTACCGTCGACTAAGCTACCGGAAGTTACTTTTATGAACAAATCGCCGTTTAAGGATTCAATGCGGATTATCTGCATGGAACCTAACAGTTCTTCGAGGTAGATATTATTTCTGGCAACGGCGCTTACGCCATGGCCCAAACCTTCACCGCTGTCTACTTTGAAATAGCTACCCAATTCGCCGGCTCCATAAATAGCGCCGTAAGGAGCGAGTAACTCAATTAAGTTGCCTTTAACTATGGAAGTATCAGTAGCAGCTCTAATGTCCCCTAGCGCTTCTAAGCGGACATTGCCGTTGGTGCTTTCTACCTGTCCGACTTTTAGACTGCCTGCCACTTCTTTAACATGAATATTGCCGTTTACAGTGCTGGCGTTAAGGGTTCCGCCTTGCAATTCGATAAGGACCGGAAGGTTTACACCAATACCTGTCTTGGCTTTAAGGGTAATGTTCCGGGATATAATAGGTTCAGAAGTCTTATAATAAATGCCTTTTTCACTTTCAATCGTAGTATTACCACTGGCATTCTTAATAGCTCCGTCGATTATCACATTGCCGTTGGATTTTACACCGACCGTACCCTGAGACGAACCGGCAAATTTAATGCTGATCGGATAGTCGGCCTTGATACTGTGGGTATATACTTCCATCGAGCCCCGCTCGAATATATATTGGGTATAGTAGTATTTAGGAGCAAGGAACCAGGACTGGGAAGTCCAAGATGTGGATGACTTCGGATTGTTCCAATAATAGTCGCTCAATACCACAAAAGAATATTTATAGGTATATGCTTCGTTATATTCTTCCGAACCAGTTGCTTTGCGCAAATATTCTCCTTCCGGCAACAGGCGCGGGACGCCTACGGGCAGATATATCTCCTCTATTTTATCTTTAGGGTCCCTGGCTATCCAGTCCATGCCCAGCCAGGTCTTGCTGCAATAGGTCTCTATTCTTTTCTCGGTTATGCTTTGACCCATTACCCATTCATAGCGCCAGCCTTCCGACGGGTTGTATTTAGCCGCGCTTTCATTGACCAGCTCCGTCTTTTCTTCTATTTTATTGCCCTGACCGTCCGTATACCAAGTAGTAATTTTGACCTGATCTCCTTCACGTTCATATCTGGTGGTCAGGTAATAGGTCTTGCCGTCTATTTGTTTTGTCTTGGATGTATCGGTAATTACGATTACGCCTTTGCTGCCGGTACCGGTATTCAAACCTTTGATAATCACATCATAGCCCGTGGTGTTGTTGATATTGATAGTGCCATAGCCGTCTAAAGCAATGATTTTACCGTTGTCCTTGCCGGTGTTGATAATATGGCCGAAAAGCTCGATATAACCGCCGCGGACAACAATAGGCTCTAAAACTATGGCATCGTTAACCGGGTCATAGTAATAGTAGTAATCCGGTTTGCCGGTGAAGAGAGGATAGTCTTTATAGTTCTGAGAAGAGATACCCCTTTGTTTATAGTTTTCGATCCTGCTCCTTACATCATCGCCAAAAGTAATAATATATTCGGAACGGCCGGCTTCTATAGTGCCGTTAATGTTCAAGTAACGGGCAGCGATAAAGATATTGTCCGCTTTAATGTGGCTACCGGCGTCCAGCTGTTCTTTAAGGATTTGTTGAATTTCAGCGTCATAGATACTTACCCGTTTCCATACGTATATTTTATTTCCCTCACTATCAGTTTCCTCGACATAACGGTAAGGATAACCCGCTTTTTGGCCTTGTAATTTTTTAACAAAATTACCCCAAATGGCCCGCGGTGAACCGGCAACATTGAAGAAATTATCAGTATAGCTCTGCCTGAAATTACCCTCGGTATTAATTTCCAGATCTCCTGTTTCAATGGAGCCGTAAACTGCGATGCCACCGGTGCTCTTCAGCGTTACTTTACCTGGGTTGCCCGGGAAGCCGACATTTTGAATATTGCCGTAAACCCGGATTTCAGGATTGCGCTGACCTGTATAAGTATTCTCGACTTTTATCTCGGGAGTTCCTGCGTTTTGGTCGCCGCGGCTTCTAATCTCCGCAAAAGCCGCTCCTTCGACTTTATTAAGTCTATTAATTTCAGCATTTGCTTCAGACAGGTTTCCGGCAATGCGCGTATTGTTAAAGTAAACAAAACCGCCTTCTTTTTCAGGGATGATCAAGGAGCCAAGCTCCAGATAATACGGGCTGTGGTTAATAATTTCTATCCTTGGTGTTGTTTGAGAAGCTTTAAGTTTGCCGCTTCCAACCAAAGAGCCGTCTTCGGATACTATAATGATATTCGGCTGCTCTGCCTTGATATCGCCAATCACAATAATGTCAATCCAGATAGGCTCAAGAGGACCGTTGGGATCATAACCCATACGCCTCAATTCTTCTTCAAGGAACCTGACTTCGCTTTCAAATGCCGCTCCGGCCGGTGTCCCGGCATATTCAGAAGCTAATTGTCTAAGCCTTTTTAATTCGTTCAACAGATAATCGCTCAGGATGACCTTCTTCTTGGTAATTGTGGGCATCTTATCGCCATCATATTGGATATTGCCGTCTTTATCTATGGTCAGTTTGTGTTCGCTGCTCATGCCGACCTCAATGGTACCGTCCACCGTGATAAAGGACTTAACGATGGGTACGCCTATACCGCCTTTAATTTCCGCCCCGAAAACACTTTTAACCCAGTCAGTGCCATAAACTTCACCCTCGGCCAACAAAGCGCCGCTTTCCGTTATCAGGCTGGTATCGCCCGCGGATTTAAGAACGGCATTATCATTAACAGTAATGTAATTATATAGGTTAATGTAGCTGTTAGCTTTCGGATCTGTAAAGGGTATACCGCCGCGGTTATAAATAACGGCATTGGATTTGGCTTTAAGATAGTTTTCATGGTCAAAGATGTTTTTCCCGGCAAGTAAGTTAATGGTGCCTTCAGCGGTAAGCTCAGCGCCGGATTCGATGTCTACATTGTTCGTTGCATCTACTTTAGAACGAGCAGCGGCGTCAGCGGAAGTGATTCCGCCATAGGTATCCATATAAACGTCAGTTTCCAGTTCTGCACGGGAATGAGCCGAAATATTTATATCTTCGGCACTTTCTAATTTTGCTTTATTTCCAATTAAGACTTCCGTATTTACAGTTGCTTCAATATCCGATATTGCAAGAACTGAATCAATAACTGCGCCACTGATCAGTTTTACCTTATCCTTGGCCAGGAGGTCGTTATAAGCGGCCAAATTGATGGCACCGGGATATAAGGGATTGCTCAGCAAGTTTAGAATCGCTTCATCTAAAATCTCAATCAAGGATTCCTGGGTAATCCGGGTTTCACTAGCGGCATTAGCAAAATCTATTCCCCCGCCGGAACCGGAGTAGGCATTATGTTGGTCATCCTTTATCCAATCTTTAATTGTATAATTTTCAGCCCGAATCAAGATATCATTGGCCTTAATATCGGCCTTTTGCCCAACTTGAGCCAGGACGGCAGTGTTAACATTGTTGGTGGCCGTAACGACACCTGTGCGTCCTAAAATAGAGATATCCAAATCAATGCTCGCCCGGCTGTTATAGGTAAGTTTATGTTCTGCAACAAGGTTAAAGCCGGCAACCTCAAGCTGGACCTGCCCGACGGAAGCAGTGGTTTTATTCGTATTTTCGGTTTTTGCCTCTACGCTAGAACCGGCTATGACTCCGCCCCCACCGCTTACAGCTTCCGCATAAGTCGACTCTTGGCCGGAGGCTTTGACCAATATCTCATAAGCCCGAACCTTTGTATTGTCACCGATATCTACAGTGATATTCGAATCGAGCACGGCTGTAGCTTCAATATAAGTAACCTCGGCGCCAATGGCAACATTTATGGTATCCACATATACTTCCAGCGCGGTGGAAGCTTCAGCGATAACTTGAACATTACCGTCGATATCCAGTTCTAAACCCTTGCCGAGGTAAGCCTTAACAGTAGGTCTGACTTTAGCGGTAGCAAAAACTATAGTTCCGCCGATAGCTCCGCTGCCCGAAATGCCGGAAGATTTGGCCTTAGCCGTAACCTTCGAATCGGGCAGGGTGACCTTGGCATTGACTTTCACATTGGATTCGTTAAGTCCGACAAGTACAAGCAAATAGTCCTCAAGGGTTTCTTTCTCCGTGAATTGCCCGTAAAGATCTAGCACCAGAATTCTGCCTTTGGAAGTAATCCCACGAACGGTGTAAATTCCGTCGTAACCGTTCTCGGAACCGATTAGACGAATTTGCTGACCGGCTTTGAAGCCCTCTTCTTCCCAACTGCCGTGATTACGGACAATGCAAGCTAAGTCCTCGGCGGTTATGGACAAACCGGAGCCGGTATAGTCCTCATCAACTAATTCAAAGCCGTAGTCCAGGTAAAGGATTTTACCGTCCTCGCTAATATCTAAAATGATGAATTCACCGTTGTTTTGTCCATTCCCGGCACCTGTAATCGTGATTGTCTGTCCGGGAGCAAAGCTGTCGGCGTTCCAGTCCCCTTCATCGCGGATTATTTCCGAAGGAATGAACTTGATGACGACAACACCTTCTATTGTTCCTGGAACGACCAGTCCGCTTGTATCTAAAATGGCCGTCTTTCCGTCGTCGAGAAAACCGATAATCTTATAAACACCGCTGTTAACACCGGCACCGTTTTCGCCCTGACTGGGGGTAATTACCGTGATGTAGTCGCCTTCATTTATTCCATCTCTACCCTCGTTGTTGGTGAAATCTCCCCAATTTTCATCGCCATTGTAAACTAATTTATCCCGACCTTTATCCCCGTCAGCCAGAATCTCCACTTGGGACGGTTTATCAGACGGATTTAGAGCCTTAAGTATTATTTTGACGGTGGTAAGTGTAATCGTTTCTTTATCCCCAAAATCAAGATCGGCTATATCTATAATGAGCTTGTTGTCCTCGAGCCCAATGACCATGCCTTCCAGCTCATTACCGTCTAACAGCAATACTATTCCGTCGCCGGGGCGAGGATTAATTGCGTCTTTCCAGTTCCAATCTTCATCATCTAGGCGCTGTAAAACTATCCTGATTACTTCCAGCTCCTCTTCACTGTCTTCATCTTTATAGGTAACCGTCTCTTGCGATAAGCTAAACCCGCCGCTTAGCTCTATTTCGACGTCGTTGGCATCAATGATTTCGTCCCGCAGTATATTGTCAAAATCCGGTTGAAGGATGAGGACCTTGCCATCTTCGCTGATAGCCTTAATCACATATTTCCCGTCATTGAAACGGGTTCCGGAAATCTCAATGGTATCTCCGGGCTCAAAACCGTCCTCCCACCAACTGCCCTCATCTTTGCGGGTAATGGTGGGCGGCTCGCAGATAGAAGCCGATACTCCTTCAGCGTCCACTAGCTTACTGCGGGTATCAAGTACTAAAGTCCCGTCTTTCAGTATACTGATAATCCGGTATTCACCGTTTAAGTATTCATAAGCAGGGTCATTGATCTTAACAATAATACTGTCTCCGGTTTCAAACCTTCCGTCTCTCCATGACCAATCCTCCGGAGGCTCTACCAGACGAATGCGGTCGTGGCTGCGGTCAGCATAGATAAATACTGCCGGATTATTAGTAATTCCTTCAGATTCAACAACTGCCTCCTGATCATCAAGGATATCGCCCAAATCAAGAATAATGGTTCTTCCATCTTCACTTATGCTCCAGATGGTATACTTACCGTTATTCTTTTGAGTACCTTCAACAGTGATAACATCTCCCTCTTGGAAACCGTCTTCGCGCCAATTACCATCAGTGCGGGTGATCTTGCTTCTTTCCCAACGCAAGGTTAAGTTATAATAATAAGAAGAATCAAATGTTGTCTCCTCAGAGATTTCACCTTTAGTGGCAAGAATTAAGGTGTATTTTTCATATGAACCATCAGAAGTATGAATAATGTCTATTACGCGGTATTTATCAGTTAACTGATTGTTATAATAAGTATAAAAATCTTGATACCAAATTGAAACGTAATCCCCAATTTGTAGCACTGATAAATCATTATTCCAACCAACTATTACCTCAAAAATATCGTAACCGTTTTCGCCTTGTTTCAATGTTGCTCCGTTAATATTTTGGCTACCTGTTTCGTGTTCAAATTTCAGAGTGCCATAATCCGTCATTACAGCCACTAGACCAATGGAAACCTGATAGCCTGAATCTGTATCTGGCTCTATGGTTTCATTCGTTAACGGAGTGGCTATGTCTATTACAAGGACTTTACCGTTATCGCTTATAAATTTGATTTCATAGATTCCATCGTTGTTATCTGTTCCTTCGATAAGAACAGTATCCCCGGGCTTAAAGCCGTCTTGGCTCCAGCTGCCGTCATCATTGCGGGTAATACTGTTTCTTTTCCAGCTTAAATAACGATACTCCGGATCCGTAATAGGCTGAATATCTTCATCAGTAGTTAGAACAGCGGTATTGTATTCAACGCCTACTACCAGGAATTGTAACGGTGACGAATCATTTTGAGACATTCTTATATATAGATAATCTCCGGGGAGGATTATATCCGTCAAATCCAGTTCTATATAGTCGAATTCTTCATCAACCAAAGCGTAATCCCAGACTGTAAGAATATAGTTCCCGTTTTCTCCCTCGGTAAGAGTTACAAATACAAAATTAAAAATTTCGCCTTTTAATTCACCCTCTCCATTTTCAAACACCAATCCCGGCTGGCCGGTCATGGCTACTCCGCGGATCAGGTCGTATTCGCCCTCGACTATTATCGAGCCTTCAAAGACCAGATCCGGATCGCCGGACATGGCCACACCGCGGACAAAGGTGAATTCCCCTTGAACTTTGATCGTGTATCCGCGGAATTTCAAATCGGGATTGCCGGTAAGTTCTGCTTTTTCTAACAGGGTTAATGTGGGATTGCCGGTAACCGGTAAGGTAGCGGCAAAGATGTAGGTGTTATCCCCGATCCAGGCATTTACAACCGGCTCAACCGTAACGTCGGCTACAGAGCCGCCGATATTGCCGCCTATGGCACCAGATATGTTTTTAACCTCGGCGACTACATCCGGAATTATTTCCGCATTTATTTCAACATTTTTGGATACAATCACATTGGCGTTATTGCCCAGGTAAGCATCGACATGCGGAGTTACGTTGGCCAGAGCAACATAAGCACGCACCCCGATCCCTCCGGTGCCTGCAATAGCCTGGCAAAGGACCTCAACCTTCTCCCTGGACTCGGCACGGATATCCAAACTCAAAGCCCGGATATAAGCATAATCTCCGACATAAGCCAGCGTCCTTTCCTTAGTAGAAATACTGCCAATTGTTCCACCGAAACCGACTATTCCATCTATGGCAACATGACTGGGATATGACTTAAGGTCATATTCATTCTTAGCCTCGATTGTTACCTTTCCGTCAGTGACAATCCGGACGCCCTCATCTTCATTTTGCCCTTTTTCTACGGCGGCCATAGTAACCCTGTCGCTGCGGTCGGCGTTAATGTTCAGAACTTCTCCCAGTTTAGTAGCTATTTTAGACAAGTCATCGAAGAAATCAATCAGCTTAATAAGCCTGTCGCCAAGAATGCTAGGCATCCGGGAGCCCTTTTGGCCGTCTTTATTGTAGGAGAAGAAAGCATCTTTGGCTAAATCGTTATCAAGCTGATCTAAAAGTTCTTGGCTAAACTCTTTTTTACCGTCCTCGTCAATCGCAGTTCCCACAATAATTATGGATACGGCGCCGGACAAGCCGACTAATCCGGTAGCATTGATGGAATATACCCTAGAATTAACTGTTTTGACGGATTGGGCCTTAACATCTACACCGTCACGGGCATAAAGCTTGCTTGCAGCTTTAATCAAGGCTATGGTGCGGTTTTGAATGTTGACCAGATCCAAGGAGGCACCCACACCGAAACCTAATCCGCCGGACAAGGCTCCGCCAAGGGTTTTAACCTTAGTTTCGTTATCCGCCGATACCAGCACTGTTTGCTTATCAGCATCCGGCCGGTACAATCCTCCCAGACGGAAGCGATCATCCTGATTTACCTCACCTTGCAGGTAGGCTTCTGTGATCGTTTCAATCAAGGTAAGCCCTATGCTGCCGGCAACTCCACCTGTCGTACCTATTCCTCCGGTACCTATGATCAGATCAATGTGATCCCGGGAGCGGGCTATGACTTCAATGGCCTTGGAAGCATTCAGGCGGGAAGCTTCAACATAGGCCCGGACAATATTATCGAGAGAGGTAAAGAAGATACTGCCGCCAGTACCGACAAAGACTAAATCGGCAGCAACATCAGCAATAACGCTCTCAACTTTGACATTATGAACGGATTTTACGGTTATGTCACCCTGGGTGAAGAGGTCGGATTCTTCCACAAATGCTTCATTAATATTCTCCATCAGGAGTACCGAGACGGTTCCGGCAATAACGCCCGTCGTGCCGACTGCCGCCCCGGCAATGATTATACCCTTCTTACCCTCTTCCAGCGGATGATAATTTGTCAATGCCCAAACTTCGATACCCTCCAGGGCATAGACAAGGGACTCGTCATCAATATAAGCTCTGGTCCAATGTTGCACATGAATTGTATTCAAGGCAGTCCCAGCTGCTGCACTTGCACCCACAGCAGCTGCACCGGTATAAATTACTATACCGGTATCCTGATGGGCACGGATAATTACTTTCCGTCCCCATTCATTCTCGTTATTTATCGTGGATGAAGTGATATATGCTTCTGTTAAGTTTTTCAAAGTATTGGCGGACAGTTCACCGCTAAACGCTGCGCCTCCTGCGCCAAGAGAACCGGTATATACTGTCAATGAATCCTGGCTATAGGCTATTATAATCAAGCCTTTCTCCTTCGGGTTGTCGCCTTGGTCCATGATCTGCTTACCGTTATCATCCCAAGCCAGGACTTCGATTCCGTCTCCGTTACCTCGGGCAATAACTTCCGATCCGCTGATATAAGCCCTGGTAGTACCGTCAATGACGTTGACCACGGCAGCGGCGCTTGCGCCGATTATAGCGCCGCCGAAGGATCCGCCATAACTGCCAATTGAATTGGCGGATTGGGCCAAGATATAAATATTATTATCAGCGCTAACCTTACTGCCTGCTATATAAGCCTCGACCAAACTTGTAATAACATTGGTAGCCACTGTGCCGGAGGCTCCGACCCAAATACTCAGGCTGCCGCCGGCGGCAATGGTATCAATACTGGCATCGAGTAAAGCCCAGATGATTATATTACCCGTGGCTGTTATATCACTGGCTTTCTTATTATTTTCTCCAAGAATATCGTCTATATAGGCTTTAACAACACTGTTAATGTCGTTATAGGCTAAAGCGGCTCCAATGGCTGCCCCGGTGGGAATCGGCACGGGACCGGTAATAACTCCGGCGCTAAATCCGATCTGACCGGAAACGGACTTAATATAGGAAGTATCTTTAGCTAGGACTTCAATGTTTACCGCTTCAATCTTGCTGGCCGTGATATGGCTTAAAACGGTGTTGTAGATAGTATTTAAGGAAAGGGAACCGGCAGCCGCAAAGGGGAAAGAGTTTACGCCTACTGCAGCAGCAATGGCGCCGGACACAGTCTCAATGCCGGAATCGCACTCGGCCAGGACCAGCACATCCCTGCCTGCAGTGACGGTAGAGTTGATAATCGCCGCCGAATACTCATTATAGAGATGATTTACCGCCAGCGCCGCTCCCAGACCAACATTGAGGCCTCCGGATACTCCGCCTGCCACGGCTTTAATCGAAGTAAATTTGATTGGTTCTTCGCCTTGATCAAGCTGTCGACCGTGTTCAAAGGAAGTGACCTTTTCATAATCCTCTTCGTCGTCCCACTCCGGCTGTAAGGCACCCTGAGGAATCCAATCCCTTTTCAGGGTCAAAGCCTTAACGCTTACGTCTTTCCCCGCCTCTATAGCCGAATTTATTATCCAGGCTAAAACATCATTATGGATAAAGTTCAGAGACAGGGAACTCCGATAAGCGCCCATTTTACCTCCGACGGCAAAACCGGCGCTAATGGCAAAGATAATGGAGTTATTCGTGGCCGTAACTATTACGGAACCGCCTTCAGCAATGACCTCGGAATTAGAAATATAGGCCCGTACTTTACCCTTTTCGGTAAACTCCGGCATAGGATATTTATAGTCCTCTTCGGAAACGCCTTGTTCGCCGGAAGCACTATCGTAAGGATAATCAGGGCTATCAAATAATTCATTTTTAAATAAATCCTCATACCATTCGCCTAAACTGTCTATACCGCCACCGATAAAGACAATAGCCATGGCAGCCCCGGCACCCAGCGCACCACCGCCGGAAACATCCCCGGCGATAACGCTGACCGCGGAGTTGTCAACAGCGTCTATGGTAATATCCTGTTTGGCTTGGATATATTTTTCTTCTCCCTGACAACCGTGTATATAAGCGGCTACATCGGTATAAATCCAGTTGATGGAAACGGAACCGTTTACCGCCACCTTGCCGGCAAAGCCGCCGGTGGCCGCAATACTTTTGATAATAGCTTCCGACAAGGCTTTAATCGCAATGGAACCTTGCTCAGAAACTACCTTGGAATTTTCTATAAAGGCATGAATTTGGTGAGCTTTAGAAAAACCGCCGATGAAGTTAACTGCCAGCGAGCCACCGATGGCGTTGCCCCCAGCTATCCCTAAAGCACCGGCAACAGAACCGATTTTCGACTTATCAGAAGCCGTCAAGAAGACGCTTTGGTCCGCTTCTACAGTTGAATTCTTGATATAACTTGCAACAACATAGCCTGCAATATCATTCCCGATAGTATTGACCGCTATCGAACCGTTGCCGGAAGTTGTGCCGCTAAAACCTCCGCCCACGGCAAAAGCAGTGATGTTTGTCTGGGAAAGGGCCGTAACGGTTACATAAGAAGCACTGATAACAACAGTATTATTGGCGGAGTTCTCATCTCCGATATAAGCTTGGATATTATTACTGATATCGTTATAGGTAGCGGCAGCGCCGATACCCGTTTTTCCTGTGAAATTAACCTGGCCGCCCAAAGAGAAGATATTGGATCTGTTGGCAGCATAAACGGTAACTCCGGGATAATGTCCGTCTGTCACCTGGGTACTGGTATTACCGCTTTCAACCGTGCTGTCTTTTATGAAACTATGGATATCGTTACGGATAAAGTTAAGGGAAAATGAACCGGCGAAAGCCAGCGAGCCGCTGCCCGCCGCACCGGCCGCAACCGCAAAAATGGCGCTTTCCGACTCGGCGATCAGAATAATATCGCCGCCGGTTGATTTAACTATGGAACCGGAAATACCTGCCAGGTTATTTATCGACAGGTAGTTGACCGCCAGGGCCACACCGGCCCCTGCTTTGCCGCCGCCGGCCACTAAACCTGCTAAGGCTTGGATAGTAGCAAGTTTAAAGATACCGTTATTAGGATCATTAGGATTACCGTTATATTCCGCTACCACTTCATCTGAACCATTTCTGTCAGGTTCCAAAGCAGTCAAAGGAATATCGCTTCTTCTGTTAGCGCGGGCCTGTAAGAGAATATCCCCGGCGGCCTCGACAACCGAATTAGTAATCAAAGCTTCAATATTTGCAGCCAGGTAATTAAGGGCTACCGATCCCTGAACGCCGACATTTTTACCTACAGCCGCCCCGGCAGCAATGTTAAAGATAACGGAATTGGCAGTTGCTTTTAGGCTAATGCTGCCATTCTCGGATTTCACATTCGAATTATGAATAAGGGCTGCAACTTGACTGTACCTGTCCAAGCTTTCAAATAGGTCCGGATAAGCATAAGCATCCGCCGGAAGGTCCGCCTCCGGACTGCTCTCATCTTCCGGCTCATAATCTTCTATCAATTGATTATTTTTATACTGCTCAAAGGGATCGTTTTTCAGTGAACCGATAAAGATGATGGCTATGGCCGCGCCGACTCCGGTGCCGCCGGAACCGGCAATATTTCCGGCCAACACGCTGACGGCCGTATTATCCACCGCCTCCAGCGTAATATCATCTTTGACCAGGATAAATATTTCATTCTGATTTTCGTCTTGGCCGCTGCAGTCCTTAATATAGGCCAAGATATTCATATTGACATAGTTCAGAGAAACTGCTCCGTTTACGGCAGCGAACTTCCCTGAGAAACTGCCTACGGCGCTGATGCTCTTAATAATTGCATTGGAATAAGACCAAAGCTTAAGATAGCCGTTCTTAACTTCTACCCTGGAATTATCAATATAGGCATTTACCTGATAAGGTTTAAAAGCTTCACCATAACCGCCGATATAATTGGCTGCCAGGCTGGCACCTACCGCCAGATGTTTAGCCCCGCCTAAAGCTCCGGCCAGGGAGCCGATATCGGCTTTGTTCAGAGCTATAAGTTCGACCTTAGAATCCGTTATAACTGTCGAATATTAACCGTCACGGAAATTGCCGTGGACATGCCTTCCTTGCTGGCGCCGATAGCAGACGCGACAGCGATAATCAAATTGTTGGCTTCAGCCGTTAATTTCAGAGCATTTGAAACATTTACAGTGGAATTATCGATATAGGCCTTAACTGCATTATGCTGATCGCCAATAGCTTCGATGGGTATATCGTTCAACGCTATGGCTGCGCCGATACCGGCCTTGCCTCCGTAGTTCAAAGCCCCGGCCACAGCTATAATCATGGTACGGTCAGTCGCAGTCAAGGTTATATTCTTAGCCGTTACATTTGCCTGATTGAAAATTCCGGCTACAACTTCACTGGCTATAGTATTAATACTTACTTGCCCGGCGACACCACCGCTAGTAGTAGAAGTTTCCCCTGAGCCACTGGCCGCCACCGCAATAATCCGTTCTTCGGCCTCGGCTGTAATTTCCACTTTTTCGGTAGCAGTTACCTTGGAATCTTCAATAAAGGCTTTGGTTTTATTGGCGATTCTATTTAGGGCAAAGGAGCCGGCCAAGCCCGCTGATTTTCCGTCCTTGGTAACTATAGCCGCCGACCCGCCGACTGCGATCACTAACGTTCTGTTGTGGGAGGCAATGACTAAATTAGTGGAATTCAGAGACGCTTGACGGATATAGGCCAGCACTTTGTCTTGAATGTTATTGATTACTACCTCAGCGGAAACGCCTACTCCATAGCTGCCGCCGTTTTGGGGAGCTTCTTTTTTGTTTTCCGGTTTCGGATCAGTCTTCGTGCCGGCGTAGGTTCCGGCCACAGCCACGCTGATAATAAAGCCGTCATTTTGAGCCTCAACCTGTACATCCTTGGCAGATACAGTCAGCTCTCCTTCGCCCGGCTTACTTCCGTCGGTGCTGTCATGCAGACTGCCGATAACAGCTTGGGTGTCACGGCTTACGCCGTTATAGCCCCCGGTAGACCCAATACCGATATTGCCACCGCCGCCTTGGGAGACAGCGATCACACCGGCTACGTTGACAATGTAGGTGTAGTCATTGGCTTTAACAACTACCTTTCCGCTTTCGGGGCCGCTTCCAAGTACAACTACACGGGCTCCGTTTAAAATCTGAGCAATGGTTTGGTTGTTAACAGTCAGCCAAGTAAAAGTTCCTTCCAAGCCAAACTTCTCGGACTGACCGCCGGCGGCGGAAATTACAACGTTTAAGACCTTGGTATCCGAGGTAACGTCCAGATTATTGGCATACAAATTCACTTGATCCCTGATCTCGGCTTTGGATGTATTATTCTGAATAAAGACTATTACCGAACCGCCTGCGGCAGCAGTTTTAGCACTCGTGCCTTCACCGCCCAGCCAAGAATCGAACTTAAATTTCATTTTTTCTAACTGCTTTGTATCTATATTAAAGCCGGGAAGTTCAATATTGCCGCTGAAATAAACTATTTCATCAATAAGATTAGACTGGACTTTAACATTCTGTGTCCCGGTGCGATAAGCCGGCTCATCAATTTGATTGATCTTCACGCCCTGATCAATGTAGGCTTCCGCCGAATTATTCCTGACAACTACTGATATCGAACCGCAGGCGCCGATTTGCGCACCGGCGGCATTACTTTGCACCCAGAAGTTAAAAATCTCTTTAACACCCATACTATCGTCCAAATAGGTTGTCAGGTGCGTAATAAACTCCGTAACCTGGTACTTCCACCAAGATCCCAAGTCTTCCCATAAGTTTTCATCGGTATAATCTATTGCGCTGAGATCTTTGTTGGTTAAAGGTTCGCCGCCTAGATACTTATATAGGTTCCCGGGCTCTCCGCCGGCGGTGTGCCCATCTTTAACTTCAACAATATCGTCTCTATTTATGGTAACATCCTTATCATCGGTAGAGTAAAAGTCCCCGATCAAATACTTAATAAGTTCTATGCCGTATTTAAATTCGTAATCATTAATATAATCAGCCTTAACAGTCAGATCCTTAGCAGCATCGACATGAGCGTTGGTACCAATATAAGAGGTGACATTATTTTTAAGAACAGCAACGGCTATCGCCGCCGCGCCGGCAAATTTAGTCTCTTCTTCAGGATCTTCACCGGGATTCGGTCCTGTGCCTCCTTCGCCGCCGGTCTGATCATTCTCGGATTTATCAACTGAGCCTGTGGCTATAACATTGGGCTGGTTTTCAGCCAGGGCATGGACAGTTGCCGCACCCCTGGCTCTAACGTTAGCATTGGGGGAAATGTAGGCCTTCACTTCATTACTATCCACATAGACGGCTATGGCAGCAGCCAGTTCAAAAGAAGAAACTTGGCTCCCGCTTTTTTCTTCAATTTCATCCTTTTTCTCTAAAATATATTTATTGATAAATTCCTTAATATGCTTTTTAGCAAAGCCAGAGATTTTACCGGTAATCACACCTTTAATATCAGTGAGATGATCGCCTGACACGTTGATATTAGCTCCGGAATAGGCGTATACGCCATCTTCTATAGAAGGGAAAAGGAATAATTTATTAGCCTCTACGCCTTCTTCGATCATATAGGCTCCGACCACAATATCTCCTAGGACATCAACCGTACCGGCCAGACAGGCCTCAGTCAAACCTTCTTCATAAGAAAAAGCTATAGCAAGCCCCGCTTTGCCGTTTTCGTCCGTGGTGGAACGGGCAAAAGTACGATTACGGTCAATAGTCCTGGCATCAATCGTTAGATTTCCGCCTACCTGCAGATTGGATGTCCCGGCACTGCCTCCCACAGAGACTTTGGAAGTAGAAACTAAGACACTTACAGCTACTCCGGCACTAAACCCTTTAAGTCCGCCACTGGCACCTTCAACATTCAGGGTATTGTCGGCTAAGGATTTAAGGGTGCAATCTCCGGCAGTAATTATGGTACCATCCACAATTACCTGGGCATTGGAAATACCAACACCAACTGCCACCCCGACAGCAATAGCAACAGGAGAAGCAGACGCCGCAATATAAGAAGCAGACAATGCCGCAAAACTATCGGCTATTATCTGGCTGCCGGTACTAATAGAAATCAAAGAAGTAGCTTTGGCCACGGCAACTCCGCCGACTAAAGAAAAATCTTCAACAATCCCTATGGTCTTCTCGAATATAGTTTTTAATATGTCAGTAACCTTGTCCAGCGCTCCGGTATCTCTCAGAAGATCCGGGTCATCCACTTCAGGACTAAATATTTCCGTGGTGTCGGCCTCAGCCGTAAAGCTTACGGCCTTTCCTTTAATTATTACTCCTTCGCCAATTTTGATAATGGCCTCAGGAGTATCGATATCTATTCCGGGAATCATGTCCACAAAGTCCGCATAGCTGGAAGCATGGGAGTTAATGGTGATGTCGCCGGCAGTGAAAGTGCTTCCCTGCTCAACATGAGCCAGAATCCGGACGTTCTTGCCAATGTCTACCTGCTCGGCTTCAAGATATATCTTGCCCGAATTCCCGGCAGAGACCCCGTTAAGGTAATCCGTTTCCCCTTCGGCAAGCTTCCGAGTGCTAAGCGTAAGACCATCTCGAATGGTAATCTCCTCAAAAGGTTTATTTTGTATAGCACCTTTTTCCGCTGACTCTATTTTCAAATCATAACCCGGATAAATCAAATCCTATTCTATGACCACTTTATTGTTAAAGCTGGCCCAACTGCCTGAGACGCCAGATTCTACCTGTTCCCCTTCTGAGTTTTGTACATATTTAGGAGCCAAGTAAAAGTCCAGGTCGTATGATAAGAAAACAAAGATTGTATCATGTTTTAATTCAAAAGTCCATTCATACGATTCATACTGCTTCCCAGGTACATCAACTTTAACTTTATAATTACCTTCTTCTAGCGGGAACTCGTTTAATTTAACAAAGTAAAATTCATAATCTCCTTCGTCAAATTCATATCTTCCGTAAAATCCTTCATCAAACTCACGTTGATTATCTGTATCCGAAGTTCCAATTATGTAATTCCCATTATTATCCCAGAGACTTACAACTATATCAATAGTTTCATTTTGGATGGCTTCTTTAGTCAGCGTATCATAAAGGGTACCAGAAATAGTAATTTCAAAACGCTGAGGTTCCTCCTGAAGAATCCCAAATCCTTCTTCGCCAAGCTCGCCTTCTTCAGATTCCTTGCCTGCCTGGCCATCTTCAGTACCTTCATCATTACCGGTGTCTTCACCACTGCCGGTGCCTTCACCATTACCGGTGCCTTCCCCACTGCCGGTGCCTTCCCCACTGCCGGTGCCTTCACCATTGCCGGTATCTTCACCGTTACCTGTACCTTCACCATTATCAGTGCCTTCACCACTGCCGGTATCTTCACCGTTACCTGTACCTTCACCATTATCAGTGCCTTCACCGCTGCCGCTACCTTCACCGCCACCGGTGCTTTCATCGCCAACGCTACCTTCGTCGCCAACAGTACCTTCACCGCCAACAGTACCTTCATCGCTACCGGAACCTTGGTCAGCACCAGACGGTTCATCTCCGCTGGTAATATTTTCCATAGGAGAAGTCTGAGATGCTGGATTATCGTCTAGGGCATAGGCCTGGGAAAGGGGTGCAACAAATAAGAGTAATAGAACCCCCATTAGGATCAGGCCTAAATACATAGTCCTCTTTTGAGTTGTTTTCCTAATTAATCCGTTCATCTCTTCTCTCCCCTTATAACCTTAAATTATCTTGTTATTCTTAAACATTTTAAGTTATTATTTTCTTCTTAATAAACATCTCTCTTCTTAATTAATTTTTATTAATTTTTACTTCATCAAGCCTTGCTTAAATTTACTAAAAAATAATCATTAAATAATACTTAATTTAATATGCTTATAAGATTTATTTAAAATAATAATTGCCTAATAATACTTGCTTCTTGCTTACTTATTGTCCAGCCTCTTTATCAGCTTCGATTAACTCCAGAACTTTCTTAGCCTCAGTAAGCAAGACTTCGTTTTCAGATATTTCCAGTACCTTATTCAAATCGTCAATGGCTTCCTCAACTTTATTCTGGCTTAAGTAAGCTATGCCCCGGTTAAAATAGCAAATATCCAAACCGACTCCGAGCTCGATAGCCTTGGTATAATCCTCGGCCGCTTCCGGATATTTTTTCTGCAAGGAATAGACGTTGGCCCTTTGATAATAGGCAGAACCCATTTTGTCATCCAGTGTGATAGCCCGGCTTAAATAAGTCAGGGCCTGATCGTAGTCGTCTAATTTGAGATAAGCAAGTCCAATTCGGAAATTCACTTCAGCATCATTTTCGTTAGATTGAAGGTAGGTCTGCCAATCCTTTATAGCTTCTTCATACTGCTCCAGTTGGAAATAGGCCAAAGCCCTTTGCGCATAGGCAATTACTAAATCCGGATATGATTGCAGAAGATCACTAAGATCTTCAACGGCTTGCTGGTAAGCTCCCTGCTTTAGATAAAGCAGTGTCCTGTTATACCGGGCAATTATATTGTCAGGATTTAGGTGCAGGGCTTGATTGTAATCCTTGAGGGCAGCCTCGAAATCCTGCAAAGCGAAATGAACACCGCCCCGGGCGGTATAAGCTTCCGCATAGGAGGGAGCCAAACGGATAGCCGCATTTAAGTCAGCCAAGGCTGCCTGGTAATCACCGCATTCACGGTAAGCATTAGCTCGGTTATAATATACTTTGGAATCGGAAGCATTCAATTTTAAGGCTTGAGAATAATTGTCAATAGCCTCTTCAAACTTTTGTTGTAAATAATAGATGAAGCCCAAACTGTTATATGTAGCGTATTCCTTGGGATTTAAGCGAATTGCTTCTTTTAAATCAGCTATAGCCAAATCCAATTTCCCTAAGCGGCCGTAAGCTATTCCCCTATTGGTATAGAGAAAAGCCTGGTTCTTATCACACTGGATAGCTTTCGACCACTCTGCGGCAGCACCGGCAAGATCTCCTTGCCCGTACAAAATATTTCCGCGGTTTGCATAAACAACTAATGAAGGTCCGCTTAAGCCTTCTACTTTATTCCAATCCCTCAATGCCTGTTCATTTTTTCCTAAATTCTGATAAGCCATGGCTCGCATTAACCAAGCCCGGGCGTTGTTCTCCTCCCGTTCAATTACAGCAGAAGCGTCCTGTGCCACCTGGAACCAGTTGCCAAGAGCTGCATAAATGTTAGCTCTTTCCAACAAAGCACCTGTATTGGACGGTTCTCTTTCCACGACAACATTCAAATCTTGAAGGGCATTTTGCGTTTGACCCAAAAGAGCATGGATTTGACTACGGAGAAAATAGACAATTGTCAAGCTGGGATCTAATTCAATAGCCTTATCAAAATCCTGCAACGCTTTCTCAATATCCTCCAGCCGCAGATAAACTTGTCCTCTTTCAAAATATAAAGGAGCTATTTGGGGGGCTAAGGCAAGAGCCTTATTGTATTCTTGCAGGGCTTTGCCGTATTCGCTTTTACTGTAAAAATCTCGTCCGGACTCCACCCAGGCAAGGAGCTCAACCACTTCCTCCTCGCTTATATTGGCGGAAGCTGCGCTAAATGACATATCTTCGTCTATCAATCCGTCTCCCTGTAGTCCTTGGCCTTCGTCAAGTTTATTAATGTTTTCGGGAACAGGTAAGATACTCAAATCCTCAATCCGGGCCATAGTCTGTTGGGAACTAAGGGCTTCTCCTTTCTGAGTCTTAAGCGCATTTAAACTCTCCTCATCCGGACTAATTTCGGAAGAGCGAAACAGGCTTGTAGAGGCGCCGGCCAGCGTCCCTAAAAGAAATATTAAAGCTACAGCAAAAGCAATAAGCTTGCGATATTTTTTCATAGCCAACCCCGCAGTTATAAATTCAAAGTCATATACTCTTATAATTAGCAGCGATATCGAAAACTCAGAAATATAACAATCCTAAAAACTTCAACCAAAAAGATTCTTTTTCCAAAACGTTTTTTTGCAAATAAAATTCCAAGTTAATAATAACAAAATAAACCAAATTCGTGTACAATTTTTCTGTATTTGGTCAAAAAAATAAAATGAACGGTTATTTTTAGACGATAAATGGTGTAGAAAAAATAACCGTCCAGGTTCAGAGACCAATTTTAGTCCGTATGTTAAATAACTTAGTGTTGCCTTATATACCGATGATCTCTTTCAGGGCTTTCCCGGCGTTACGGCTTACCGGTATACTTTCAAGATGATTGATAAGTTTTAAATTAAAAGTTTGATTAAACATAGGAATGATCTTTTCAATTTTATCGAGATTAATCAGAAAAGCTTTATGACAACGGGAAAAACCCCTATCAGTCAATTGCTTTTCCCAATAGTTCAAGGTATACCTGGTCTTATACTCCTTTTTTCCGTCACTGCCAAAACATTTCCGTCCTGGGCTTTAAAATATAAAATATCGGACGGCTTCAGTAATATAATTTCTTCGTTTTCCCAAACTAAAATCTTATTCTGACTAGACTTTAGGTATCTGCTTAACTCAGAAAAATTGTTATTATCCTGGGCAAATCTTTTTTCAATCTTATCAATGGTCTGGCTTAACCTCTTTTTAGCCACCGGCTTTAAAATATAGTCCAGGGCATTAGCCTCAAAAGCCTTAATGGCATATTCATCATAAGCAGTTACAAATACTATATAAGTATCCGGTTTTTTTGTCAGGATTTCTTCTGCTACAACAAAACCATTAATCTCCGGCATCTCAATATCTAAAAATACTACATCCGGCTGATAAGCAGCCAACTCCTTCAAAGCGCTAAGGGGATCGCTATAAGCTTGTTGAACCCGGATTTGAGCAAAACCCTTAAGAGCATATTTGAGCTCTTCCAAAGCCATTTCTTCATCATCAATAAGTATTGCTTTAATCATTAGCAAATCCCCTCCCTTTGGTTTTATAAACAGTGACTGTAACCGTAGTTCCTTGGCCAAGGGCACTGCTAATACTAAGACCCTGACCGTAATAATACTTAAGTCTTTGATTTACATTTTGCAATCCTATCCCGGCCTCTTTGTTACCCCCGTTAAAAATCCGTTCGATTTTATCTTCAGGCATACCTACGCCGTTATCTTTAACCTGAATAATCAGAGCATCTTTCCGGTCTTCAGCCCGGATTTCAATAATTCCACCCTCTTTAAGGGGATAAATGCCATGTCTTACCGCGTTTTCAACCAAAGGCTGGAGGATAAGAGGAGGGATTTGATAGTTAAGACCTGCAGGCAAATCAAACTTGACTTTTAATCTTTCGCCAAACCGGGCGCTTTCCAGATCAAGATAAGCTTTAATCAGGTCAAGTTCTTCCTGCAAAAGAATAAACCTATCCGTCTCGCTAAACCTAAATTTCCCCCGCAAATAGCAACTAAGCCCATCTAACAGTTCCCTGGCTTTTTCAGGGTCTTTACGGCAAAAACCCATAATAGTGTTGATAGTGTTATAAAGAAAATGGGGTTTAATCTGGGCCTGCAAAAAGCGCATTTCGGAACTCACCACTTCTCCCAAAGCGTGCTTTAAGGTCAGCAAAGTTTTTACCCTGGCCAGCATTTCCTGCTTATTAAAAGGTTTGGCCAGATAATCATTGGCTCCTACTTTCAATGCTTCAATTATATCCTCCTGACTATCCCGTACCGTGAGCATTAATACCGGCAGCTGCACCAAGGAGTATTCTTTCCTTATTAATTGACAGACTTCATAGCCTGATTTTCCCGGCAGCATAATATCCAAAACCACAAGATCGAAGCATCCGTTTTTCTTAATCTTTTCTACAGCATCCATACCGTCTGAAGAACAAACAACTGCATAACCCTGCTTTTGAAGTTGGTTAGACAACACCCGTTGGTTAACAGGTTCATCGTCAACAACTAAAATTAGAGGTTTACCGGCAGCCATTTCGCTTGCCGGCAAGTTTAGGTCAGGTTTTTTAAGCGCCTGCTCTTGAAGTTTTATAGGGCCTGTTTCCTTTCCGCTTCTTACTTCTAATCCCTCAGAAGGTCTATTTTTCTCCTGTTTACCCGGAGCCAGCGGCAAAGTAAAAGAAAATGTCGACCCTTTCCCCGGCTCGGAATCCAGCTTGATACTCCCACCGTGGAGCTCTACAAGCTGTTTAGTAATAGTCAGCCCCAGGCCTACTCCATATTCCTTGGTCTTTGCTTCTACAATCTGCTCAAAAGAATTAAAAATGTTCTCTGCTTGTTCCTTAGGAATACCAATACCAGTATCTGTGACTGAAATCTCAACAAACCCTTCTTTTTTTTCAGCCGTTACTACAATGCTGCCTCGAGGAGTGAATTTTAGAGCATTGCCCACCAGATTATATAAGATTTGCAGCAAGCGGTTCTCATCAGCTTCAACATACGGCAGATCATCCGGTATTTCATTGCTCAGCTCAATTTCTTTATCCCAAGCTAAAGGCTGGCAAAGGTTTAAGACTACATTGACTGCTTGTTTAATATCCACAGGCTTTTTGTCTAACGTTATATCCTTATTTTTAAGTTTGGAAAAATCCAGGATATCCTTAACCAGACCTGTTAACCGCCTGGCACAGGAAATAATTAAATTTAGATCGTATTTATGTTTATCGCTTAACTTCCCTGCGGCGCTTTCTTCCAAACCTTCCGCTATCCCGATAATACCGTTTAACGGAGTGAGCAGTTCATGGGAGACATTGGCCAAAAATTCATCTTTTAGCTTATCCATGGAAACAAGTTTGTCTTTCATTTGTTCAATAGTGGCATAGGCATAAGCATAACGCCTGGAAAGCATAAAAGATTGGGACACAACGAAAATAAAAACTCCCAAGGGATACAGGTCGGGGAAACCCGCTTTTTCGCCGTAAAATAAGATATCATTTAAAGCCGCCAGGATAACCGGGCAAGTTCCGCCAATAATGATTAAAGCTCCGTTTCTTTTTCTCCAGGCAGCAAGGAGCAAGGCATAAAGAATATAACTCCAAACAATCACGGTTATGATCTGGAAGGAGAGTAACAGCCTGCTGAAAAATCTAGCCGATGTCAACAAAACGATAACGGAATACCCTAAAGCCAGCAAATTATAAATATGGCAGGATTTTGGCGATACTTCTTCCGGAAATAAGGAATAGATAAATTGCAAAAACAGAGGCATGGCCAAATAAAAAGTAAAATACTCTATTTTTAAGACAATTTCCTGGGAAAGGTTAGGAAAATAATTTAAAATTAATATTTCCCCCACCAGGATAATCCTGAGCGCCGCCAACAGACAAAATAAGCCGAAATATAAAGGTGATTTATCCTTGCGCCTTAAGGTGAAAAACATGAGATGATAAATCCCAATAATGAGCAAGGCCCCGAACAAGAACAAATCCGTTATAAGCTGGCGTTCCCGGCCGGCGTGAATCTGGTCACTATTTCCTAAGGTAAGGGGTTGCCAAATCCCGCCCCGCCGGTGATTAAAATTAGAGACCTGGACAATAATTTCCAGTTCTCCCTTAGATTGTTTTAACTCAATTATTTGCGGATAGTATTTGGGAATAGCGCCTTCTAAAGTAGTGGATACTTCCCCCTGGGCAGAGAGCATTTCTCCATTAACCCACAATTTATGCGCGGTGGAAATCGAAGATATTCTTAAAGATTTCACACTCTCGCTGTCCGGTAAGAAGACTTTCAGGCGAAAAGTGGCATAACCGTTGCCGCCAAGTTTTTCTCCTTCCAACTGATAAGAATTCCAAGAGGCCGGAAGGCTGATGAGCCTTCGGGAAGGCAAGGTTTTTTCCTTTTCAAGAAAATCAGCCGGTTCCCAAAGCTCCTTCCAGTAAAATTCCCATTCGCCATTCAAATCGACATTACCCTGAGCGGTAAAATCCCATCCCCTTAAATCCAGAACCCCCTCCACAGCCTCAGGCGCTGTCTTCAAGGGCTGACAGCCGGTTAAACTTAAAGCCGAAATGATTATCGCTATTAAGCTTAAATAAATGTAGGAACGCTTCATCTCTTTCTCCCTAGCCGAACAACATCACTGAGATGCCTATTATTCCTAAAGCTATCCCCCCAAAAAAAGCGAGTCTGGCTTTAAATTTATTGCTTTCCACTAAATCTGTCTCGCTCCTCACAGAGACTATAAAGGGTTTTTTGCGGTCCGAAGGTTTGCCTACCCAAACTCTGCCGTTTTCCAAATAGGCTTCACCTAGGACATACAGAGAATGTCCCAAAGGGATGACGTTTTCCGTCATCCGGTAACCCAGTGTCCGCGCGCCCATCGGGTTAAAACGTAAAGCATCAAAAAAACTATATTGCTGCATCATATTCAAAGGCTCAAACCTATCAAAGTCTTTAAAGGTATCTAAATCCATTCCCGCATCGCTTAGGGCAATATAGACTTGGTCGCCGGATACGGCATCTTTGAGAATCAGGTTGCCGGAGCTTTTTTGGCTGGATATTTGTGATTCCCTTTTCTCCATTCTCTGCCGGGTATGACCTTTATCATCTTTATAGGTACATAGTTCTTCGTAGACTTGATAAAGCTCGGCCTGGTAATAAGCCACATTCCGTTTGCTGTAGGGAGTTTCCTGCGGTGTTCCCACATCTGCTATTCCTTTTAGCTCTACATACTCCCGGTAGCCGGTTAACCCGGCGGCTTCATTTTCTCTCAAGTTCTTTTCTACTTCGCCGATGGTAGAAGTTCGCATAAACTGGATTTCCAGATTCTTATTTTTAATGCGCCTGTGAACATATACACTGCAAAAGACACCCAGGGCAATTAGGATTAAACCTATTATTATTGATTCCATATTCTTTTACCCCCACCCTCTTGGTCCTTAAAAACTCTAAAGCAGGTCACTCCTTTGTTATTTCTCTCATTAAACGGGCCAATTCCTCATCTGCGGCATTTTGTTTTTCCAGTTTAGCAAAGGGGTCTTCATCATTTCCTTCCCAGCCGGCTATTTCCAGCGCGGCATCAGCTTGGGCTTCCATCTGGGCAATTTTCCGTTCAAATTTTTCCATTTTGGCAAACGCTCCGTCACTGTCAACACCGCCAAGGGTCTCAGAAATGCTCCGGCGGGCTTCAGCCATTTGAGCCCGGGCCAGAAGCAGAGTTTGCCTGTTTCTGGCATCTTCCAGCTTGGCTTTCAGGTTATTGACTTGGTCGCGCATGGCATTCACTTGATTTTCCAACTGAGCATGCATTGCGCGATATTGTTTGATATTTTCGTCGAATCTAAGTTTCTCTTCTACCGCTTTTTTGGCCAGATCTTGCTCACCGGCTTTTAGGGCAGTCTTAGCCCGCTCTTCCCACATTTTGGACTGCCCCTCGGCTGTTTCAATTTGCTTGCGCATTTGCCGCTCATTGGCCATAACCTGCCCCAAGCCCTGAATAGCCTTCTGCAACTGTTCTTCCATATCGATAATCATTTGTTTAAGCATTTTTTCCGGATCTTCGGCTTTGTCCAGTAAACCATTAATATTAGCTTTCAGTAAGTCAGCCAAACGTGAGAAAATAGCCATATTTAAACCTCCTCCTCTTACTTAAAACAAAAATTGCTGCCTATCGCTTTTTAAATTTAATATACAAAATAAATACCAACAATTCTAGACAAGAGCTTAAACTTTTACAAAATTAATGCAATATTAAAAAATACGCTAAATTAAAAGACTACCAAAATTAAAAAACAAGAAAAACAAACATTAAAGCAAAGCCCAAATCCTTAACCAACCAGGATTTGGGCTGTAAGTTATATGAAAAATTCCCTTTAAGCATTTGCTAAAAGTTCGAGGACGTAAGTGGGTAAAGCAAAACAACCTTTGTGCAATTCTGTATTGTAATACTTAGTCTTTAAACCCAGGGCATTCCAAGCCTGTTCGTTCAAATCCCTTACTGGGTCGTACTTTTTGGATGCAAACCCGAAAAGCCAATGGCCCGAAGGATAAGTAGGAATGTGAGCCTGATAAACCCTGCAAACAGGGAAAAGCTCCCGGATCCTCTTGTGGGCTCTTTGCATATCCTTGGCGTCCTCTTCATAATAGGGGCTCTCATGCTGGTTAACTAAGATTCCGTCTGATTTTAAAGCTTTAAAGCAATTGCCGTAAAATTCCTTGGTAAAAAGCCCTTCTCCAGGACCAAAGGGATCAGTGGAATCAACAATAATTAAATCATAAGCATTTTCTTTAGTCCGGACAAACTTCAAACCGTCTTCAAAATGAAGTTTGACCCTGGGGTCATCCAGCTTGCAAGAAGTCTGAGGCAAATACCGGCGGCAAACATCCACCACTTGTTGGTCAATTTCCACCATGTCGATGCTTTCAATCGTATCGTAGCGGGTCAGTTCCCGTACTGTCCCCCCGTCTCCGCCGCCAATTACCAAGACGTTTTTTACCCGGAGGTTCGTTGCCAAAGGCACATGGACAATCATTTCATGATAAATGAATTCATCCTTTTCGGTAAGCATCATCAACCCGTCCAAGGTAAAGAAAGTCCCAAACTCTTTGGACTTAAAAACATCAATTCTTTGGAATTCACTTTGTCCGGTATAAAGATGTTCATCCACTTTAATGGAAAACCGCGCAAAATCAGTGTGTTCCTCAGTAAACCATAGTTCCATTTTTCATTCCTCCACTATTTTGATATTATTAATCGCCATATCAGCCGTCCCGGTCAGAAAACTGCCCTTTTCTTTAGCATAAGCAATATAAGCAATGATTTCTTTGGTGATTCTTTCTCCGGGAGCCAAAATTGGTATACCCGGCGGGTAAGCCATGATAAACTCTCCGCTGATATAACCGGCGCTGGCTTCAATTGGCACAGAACGCTGACGGGCATAAAAAGCTTTCTGGGGAGTCATCACAACAACGGGATTAATATACTCGTGTTCAAGCATCCCCGTTTTATCGCGCATTTTCAACCTTTTAATTTCCGAAAGGGATGAAACCAGGCGTTCCAAGGCCTGGGCATGATCCCCTACAGATATAATAGCTAAAATATTGCCAATATCACCAAATTCAATCTGAATATCATAATCATCCCTAAGTATATCATACACCTCAATCCCGGCGAGGCCAATATCTCTGGTATGAACTGAAAGCTTGGTGCGGTCAAAATCAAATATGGAATCGCCATTAATAAGTTCGCTGGAAAAAGCATAATAGCCGCCAATCCTGTTTATTTCTTCCCGGGCATATTCAGCCAAGGAAATGACTTTGGCGAAAATCTTCTTGCCGTTTAAAGCCAGGTTGCGGCGGGAAATATCTAAAGAAGTCAGAAGCAAATAGGAACCGCTGGTAGTCTGAGTAAGGTTAATAATCTGCCGCACATGACCAACATCCAGACGACTTCCAATTAAAAGCAAAGAACTTTGACTTAAACTCCCTCCGGTTTTATGCATACTGACTGCAGCCATATCAGCCCCGGCCGCCATGGCACTTAAAGGCAGATCATCTCCAAAATAAAAGTGGGTACCATGAGCCTCGTCAACCAAAACATACATATTATGGCGGTGCGCCAGCTCGGTAATAGCCTTAAGATTGGAACAAATACCATAATAAGTAGGGTTATTGACTAATACTGCCTTAGCATCCGGGTTTTCTTTAATGGCTTTTTCCACATCGCTCAAAGCCATCCCCAGAGGTATCCCCAATTTTTTATTTACTCCGGGATTAACATAAACCGGTATCGCTCCGCAGATAATTAAAGCATTAATGGCGCTTTTATGCACATTGCGGGGCATAATGATTTTATCCCCTTGTTTACAGACGCTCATAATCATAGCCTGGACAGCCTGGGTAGTGCCGTTGACCATAAAAAAAGCGTGGTGAGCGCCGAAGGCATCAGCCGCCAGCTCCTCGGCTTCCTTAATAACGGAAACAGGATGCCCTAAATTATCAAGAGGTTTCATAGCATTGACATCCACTGCCAGGCACTTCTCGCCTAAAAATTCCCGCAATTCGGGGTTACCCCTGCCCTGCTTATGCCCAGGCACATCAAAGGGAACTACCCGCTTGGTTTTATAATTTTGCAGGGCTTCATAGATAGGTGCTTTACCTTGAAAGAGCTTAATATAAACCACCGCCTTTAAGTGCGTAAGTTTCATCCTTCGGAAGCGTACATCCTGCGCGCAGCAAAAGATTTTTGCTTATTTTTTGCTTCTATATTATTTTCTTCAGTAAATATATTAAACAAAAGTAAGGATGTCAAACCTGAAAAAATAAAAAGGGATGGAAGCATACAATTTCTTACCATCCATCTTTAGTTAAAAACATTTAATAATTTTACCAAAAAAACTTTCTAAATCAATTGCCACATATTTTTTATTAAATAACCTTATAACACCATATTAAATGTAGTTAATGTAGTTAATGCTGTTGGCTTGATTCCATTAAACTTCGATGGCAGGATTATTTATGAGAAGGGTCGCCGTTAAAGTTTAACTCCTGAACATTGCGTTCTTTTTGCTTGTCATATTCTGAATAAATTGGGTCCCGGACAGTCAAGGATGTTTTGGCCTTAGGGTTCTTTTTATGTTTGCCCATAAAATCCAGCCCTTTCTTAAGTTAATTTCGAAAATATTATTCACCAAATAGCGCTGTTTTATAAAACAATCACCTTTACGCCTAATAAGTCGTTTTTCAAATAATCTTAACGTCTTATAAGTCTTTACGGCTATGAAGCTCCCAACAGTCATAAAGCAAAATAAAAATTTTATAAGCATATCTACCTTTCTGAGAACTTCAAATATTGGAAACTTTAGTTTTATGTACTTCATGTGTTTTAAGGATTAAAGCGCTAAGATAATATCCTTGGCCAGCTCCTGTATCTATCCCGATCCGGTCATCTTTGAAATAAACTTCCTTTTTCCCGGTAAAATACCAAGTTGGGGTATGCCCGAAAATAACTATCTTATCTGTAACTTTCTTCAAGTCCCGGGCATATAAAAACTCTTCTCTAATCCATAATAAATCATCATCTGTCTGCTCATCCAAAGTTTTTGTAGGATCTATGCCTGCGTGCACAAATAGGTAGTTTTCGCTTTCAATATATAACGGCAGCCCGGACAAAAACTCAATAATCTGCTTTCTGGTCGAATCGCTCCTTAGTTCCATAAATTTAAGCAGACTATAATATCCGCCATTGTAAAACCACAGTTGCTTTTTGTCTTTTCCGAAACGAAGAGCATCAAGAAACATCTTTTCATGATTTCCCATCAGGGCAATAGCTTCTTCCTCTTTAACCTCTCTTTGAATCAACTCCACTACTTCCCAGGATTGCGGCCCTCGATCAATATAATCACCCAGGTAAATCATTTGATGTTTGGACTCATCGTATTTGATTTGTTCCTTTAATCTCAAAAGGGTCTGATATTGACCATGAATATCAGAAATCACAATCTGGGTTTTTTGAGTATTAATTTTATTGACAAGCATTGAATACTCCTCGTCCAAAGCTTATTTCTTTTGGCATAGCATACAAAATTACGCCCTTAACAGTGACTAAAAGTATGCTTCCTAAGCATTTCCTCGAAATTGGAATTAAGTAATTTTGAGCCTTTCATAGCTCTTTTTTTAATTCTTAACAATTAGCTCTGTTAATATTAGCTTAATAGATTCTAGGAAAGGTCCGGCAATTAACGATGCTATAATTAAAAGACCGCTATCCAGCTTGCACAAGGGATTGCGGTCATTATTGGTCATTTTAGGTGAAAAATCAGATTAATTTAAATTGGTTGCGGGGGCCGGATTTGAACCGGCGACCTTCGGGTTATGAGCCCGACGAGCTACCGCTGCTCCACCCCGCGCTGTTTGGCTCTCTGTGTAGAACCCAAACCTGTAACACCATTGATCTAGCCAGGAATGATATGGAGCCCTCTGACAAATATTTATTTTAGCAAAAATAGCCGTATCTTACAAGAAGTAAATTTTACCTAATGTAAATTTAACTTCCTTAAACTTGCCTCACTTCACACTCCATAGCCCTAATAAACATTTTTTATTTGAAAAAGGTATGTTAAAGGAGGCAGGAATGTGTCTGATGAAACAAAAAACAGGCCCGGTTACACGTTGTTTTACCTGAGTCGAAAATGTACAACTCGAACATTATGGTGTAACCCGATTCACGCATGACCCGGATATAACTGAGGTAGCTCGCCAAATTAAAGTCGAGTTAATTAATTTAAATTTTGGAAAATAATTCTTGAAGTCAATTGAAATAATCGCTAAAATGAAATTATACGAAAGGAGTGTGGGAATATGTCCAAGAAAATTTTAATTCTTGCGGGCGATGCTGTTGAAGCCCTAGAAGTGTATTACCCCTATTTTCGTGTATTGGAAGAAGGATTTGAGGCTGTCATAGCAGCTCCTTCTCAGAAAAAGTTAAATACAGTAGTCCATGATTTCGTGGGGTGGGATACTTATACTGAAAAACCAGGCTATTTACTGGAGTCCCATATAGCCTTTAGCGACGTAGATCCCACCGAATATGATGGGCTCATTATTCCTGGCGGTCGTGCTCCAGAATATATCCGTCTCAACGAAGACGTCCCCCGGATTGTCCAACATTTCTTTGAAGCAAATAAACCCGTTGCTGCCATCTGCCATGGGGTTCTAGTATTAAGTATGTTAGATAAAAAATATTTTGCTGGACGTACCATGACCGCTTATACAGCCTGCCGTCCAGATGTAGAAGGTTTGGGGGCAAAATATCCTCAGGAAACCCTCTATGTGGATGGGAATATCGTCTCTGGTCATGCATGGCCTGATTTACCAGGCTTTATGAGGGAGTTCTTACGTTTAGTAAAAGGATAATCGGAATAAAATCGAAACACCGGCTAACCCATCAAGATCAGCCGGTGTTTTTTATTGTGAGAGGTTCCTTGTATACTAAACTTGACATTTATCACGTGATATCCCAAGAATATTAGCAATATCCGTAACACAAACATTTTCTTTTGCTGAACAGACAATCTTCATAATTTTAATTCTTTGACTCTCAGACAACGCCTTATTGTACATGCAAATTTTATCGACTAATCCTTTGGTCAAGATCATTGCTCCTTACAACATTTAACTTTATAGTTATAAAGTAAAATGTGAAAAACAATTTGTCAACAGTTCAGTTATTAGATCTTTGAAATAGAAGCAATGAAGGCGTAAATACCAAAAAGCAAAATAAAAGCAAAAAACCCGCTATTCATGCGGGTTTTCAAACAAATTTTGGTGGGTTTGAGAGGACTCGAACCTCCGACCCCTGCGATGTCAACGCAGTACTCTAACCAGCTGAGCTACAAACCCACGTTGGTGCCGAAGACCGGAATCGAACCGGTACGGGGTTTTATGCCCCGCGGGATTTTAAGTCCCGTGCGTCTGCCAGTTCCGCCACTTCGGCTTCTTGATTATTGGAGGCGGCACCCAGATTCGAACTGGGGAATAAAGGTTTTGCAGACCTCTGCCTTACCACTTGGCTATGCCGCCAAACTTAATTAATAAAAATGGAGCGGGTGACGAGATTCGAACTCGCGACTTTCACCTTGGCAAGGTGACACTCTACCACTGAGTTACACCCGCATGAATGGTGCCTCAGGACGGAATCGAACCGCCGACACGAGGATTTTCAGTCCTCTGCTCTACCAACTGAGCTACCGAGGCATACTTGATATTGAATAAATACTGGAAGTCTCGAGTATGGCGACCCCGATCGGACTTGAACCGACGATCTCCTGCGTGACAGGCAGGCATGTTGACCACTACACCACGGGGCCATATTCAAAGTATGATATTCAAAAACTACAGAATGGTGGGCGATGACAGGATCGAACTGCCGACATCCTGCTTGTAAGGCAGGCGCTCTCCCAGCTGAGCTAATCGCCCTAGTCTTACGGTGACGAATTATAGTATACACAAATATTGATACTGTGTCAAAGAGTTTTTTAATAAAAATCTAGGGAATTATTGTCTAAATGACCAATTCTAATTCAAAATAGTTTCGAATTTAGATTTATTTTACTAAATTTACAATTCTATTTTATTTCAAATAAGCCAGTAGTCCTTCGCGAACAATTTTAGCCGCTAGTATTGCAGTCCGTTCACTAAAATCAAGCTGAGGACAAACTTCTACCAGATCAAAGCCGACTACATCCAGCTCTCCTAAAAGATGGATAGCGCGGATAATTTCCCGGGAAGTACATCCTCCCGGCTCTTGGGTGCCCGTACCTGGGGCAAAAGCTGGGTCAACAACATCAATATCCAAAGAAACATAAATAGGCTTACCCTTTAACTCCCCAAGAACACTTTGCAGAGGCTCTATAACCTCTTCCAAATAAAGCCGGGTATTCTTCTTGGCAAATTCAAACTCTTCCTTTATACCTGATCTAATCCCAAATTGATAGACTTTGCCGGGACCTAAGAGTTCAACGGCTTTGCGCATTACTGTAGAATGAGAGCGGTCTTCGCCATAGTAATCCCTACGCAGGTCAGCATGGGCATCAAATTGAACCACGCGCAGTTCCGGGTATTTGCGAGCAAATGCTTTCAGCAAAGGATAAGTGACAAGGTGTTCTCCCCCTAAAAAGATTGGGAATTTATTGTCTTCAAGCAAAACCTCCGCTGTTTCCTGGATTAAATCCAAGGAAGCGGCGACATTGCCAAAAGGAAGGCCAACATTCCCCAAGTCACAGTAACGATAATCCTCCAAGCTTTTATCCTGATAAAAACTGTATTCTTCAATAGCAAAAGAGACATTGCGAATAGCTTGAGGGCCGCTTCTGGCACCCGGCCTGTAGCTAACGGTAAAATCCATCGGCAAGCCGACAATGACCGCCTGGGCTTCTTCATAAGAAGACTTGGCGCCCATAAAAATGCCTTGTTTTTCTAATATAGCCTCAAGTTGCTTCCAGGCCATTCATATATCCTCCGAACCTTAAAATTGTTTATTAGTCCAGTTATACGTTACTTTATTAACTGCCAATATACATTATTATCATATAATTGAGCCTTTTGCAATTATCTAGCCTGTGAATTATCAAGGATTTTAGAAGCATAAAAAAGGACTTCACCCCAAGAATGGAGAAGTTTTCAAGTGACTAAACCGAAAATCCCCATAAAGGAAGTGAAGTC
>DUML01000095.1 GCA_012839895.1 Peptococcaceae bacterium
AGCGGCGCCGACTCATGCGATTCCGGGCGATGTGCCCCCTGAAAACATAGTAGCCATGATAAACGCCATGGCTCCTGAGAAAATTTTCTAAATAATAAATAAGCCAATTAAAAACATATGTAAGTAATTTGCGATGTTGAAAACAGTTGATAATGAATAGTTATAGGATGCAATAAAAATACTTTCCCCCAGAATTCAACGGAGGAATGCGGGTTAGAAGGACATTGACAAAATAATAACAAAATTTTACCCCAATAAGAAAATTGAAGTTTAAGGGGCTGAAAGCCGATTAAATTTGAGACATTGGGGACATTCCCTCCTTTTAAGGAATACCTGTAACTCAGAGGGTGTGTCCCCATGTATCAAAACCAATTTTCTTGCCAGGATAAAGTTCGAAAAAATGCAAAAAACAGGTGAAACCCCTGATTCTGTAGTGTATAATTGTAATTGAAAAGACCACAAAAAACACTAAAGAAAGGAGTTTCACCTATGGCAATTATACCACAAATATCTCTGTTTGACTTCATAAAATTTGAAGATTTGGGTGATTTGAATTTATTAAAGCTTGTAATGGAGAACATGCCTGATGAAAAGCTAATGAGAAAGCTTGAAAAAAAGAGAGGGAACGGGCGAGACGATTATCCCGTAAGGGCGATGTGGAACTCTATATTGGCAGGGGTTATATTCAGGCATGAAAGCATAGAGAAACTGATAGAGGAACTTGGGAGGAACGGGCAATTAAGGTACATATGTGGCTTCAGGAAATACGAGGGAATAAGGGATGAGCAAGGGAAAGAAATAGGAAGGAAGCCGAAGATACCGGATTCATGGAACTACAGCAGGTTTTTATCCAGCTTGATGGAAGAGGAGGAACTTATCGAAGAGATGTTCGATGAGGCGCTGGAAGAGATCATGAAGTTACTGCCTGAATTTGGGAAGGTACTGGCAGGGGATGGGAAGGCTATCCAGTCGTATGCAAAGAAGGAGAACGCGAAAAAAGAAGAAGATGGGCGTAGGGATATAGACGCGAATACCGGGATAAAGAAATACAGCGGTATACGAGAAGACGGCACGAAGTGGGAAAAGGTAATAAGCTGGTTTGGGTATAAGTTGCACCTTGTAGTAGACGCGATATATGAGTTACCTGTCGCATTCAGTGTGACGAAAGCGAGTACAGCGGAGATACCGGAGGGGAAGAAACTCATAAAAAAGCTTGAAGACAAACACCCGGAGATACTTGAGAGGTGCGAGTATTGGCTTGGTGACAGGGGTTATGACGATACGGGAACGATAGAAATACTTTGGGACAAATATAGGATAAAACCTGTCATTGACATGAAAAACTGCTGGGAAAACAAAGATGAAGTAAGAATGTTTGAGGGTAGGCACAACATCATAGGGTATGACAATTTTGGGAGTATATATTGTTATGACCCGGTGATGGGAGAGAGGCACCTGATGGGATTTGGCGGATTTGAGGAAGATAGGGAGGCTTTAAAGTACATATGTCCGAGCAAAAGCAATGGAATACGGTGCAAGGGGTGTGACAAATGTCCATATTACAATAAAGCAGTACGGATAAAACTTGAAGAAGACAGGAGGAGATTTACACCAGTGGCCCGGTCCAGCTACAAATGGGAGAGGATATACAAATTGAGAACGGCGGTGGAAAGGGTAAACAGCAGGATAGACAATGTATACGGATTTGAGAGGCATTTCATCCGGGGATTAAAGAAGATGAAACTTAGATGCAGCCTGGCGCTGCTGGTAATGCTGGTGGTAGCGATAGGAAGGATAAAACAGGCGCAGCCGGAAATGATGAGGACACTTAAAGCCGGATAAATTTCCACAGAAGAATTAAAAATTTAGAGATGTTATCCACAATGAAACAGGTGAAGTATGCCCTTTTTTGTGGATAATGTGAGAAAAAGGGTAGTTTGAACATTGAAAAGCACATAAAATCATTAAAATATTACGAGTAAATTCATCGTTTGTAGGCAAAACTTGGTAATTTGTACAAAAAAAATGATGCAACGCAAATTGCTTGTTATAAAGTTGCATTTGCTTTTTCCAATGTCCATGCATTTGCGCTGTCCGGAACCGGTCCAACATGTGTAAAATCTTTCGGTATAATTCCCAGGAACCTCAAATAGTTTTCTCCATAAATTAATTCCCGGATTCGCTGCCCAACTCCCAATTCATCATAGTGCTCATTATCAATTTTAATCCATCGCCCTGCCCATTCCGTATTATATGAATTGGCTGTGCAGTCTGTACCGAATAATATATTATGCGGCACATCATATCCGGAGTTAAACAGCTTGTATAAAAGGTCACGCCGGTATGACACAGGGGTTCCCGGAGTAAGGTCAAAAAACATTTCACTTGAAAGCTCCGGCCTATTGACATAGGTATTCAAAAACTTCCCGTACAGTGCAATAGCTTCATCATACCAGGGCCAGGAACAGTGGGCCAGAGAAAATTTTAAACCTTCAACTTCCAACAGCGCTTCCCAATTGAGCGGCCTGTTATATTTGCTTGAGACATACCCATTCCAAAGTATTCCTGAATGGAAAAAGACAGGTTTTCCCAACTTCGCAATTTCCTTCAACAGATCCATTGATTCTTTATCATATACGTAATAACAATCGCATATCATTTTAAATGCGTTAACTCCGCTGGCAACAGCGTCCTTGGCCTTTGCCACCGCATCTTTTTCCAGCGGATGAATCCAGAGAACCGGAAAAAGCTTGTCTTTATAGTCCCCCGTCCATTCAAGTATTGTTTTTAATCTTGTTTCATAAGGAATGCCGTTAGGGTCAATTGGGCTTTCGGGTGGAGGTGAAAAAACAGAGCCTCCACTAATTCCCACACTGTACATTTTAGCAAGACATTCAGCAGGTACTGGCGTTCCAACTTGAGTATGGACATGGGCATCAAATATTTTCATCATTAAGACCTCCAGTACTATAAATGGTGATGATCCAATCCGGCAACATCTTTTATGCAATATCTCACTTGTGCGATTTTACAGCATTGACGAAAGCCTCAATATTCTCCCATGGAACTTCAGGCATAAGCATATGAGTCGGTGCCAATACAAGACCACCATTGTATCCCACTTTTTTAATTAATTCATTGACTACTCTTGTCACTTCTTCAGGCGTGCCAAACGGCATTGTGGTTTGAGTCCCTATGCATCCCCAGAAAGTAAGCTTGTTACCGTATTTCTCCTTCAAAAGGACAGGATCCATGCATTCAGGCTGCACTGGGTTCAGAATGTCCACGCCAACCTCAATAAGATCATCAATAATATCATAAATTACTCCATCAGAATGATAGAACACTTTTATTTCGGGATATGCGCTTTTTGCTGTTTCAATCAATTTTTTAAGCCTGGGCTTAAGCCATTCACGCCAGAGTTCAGGGTCCATCATCATCCCGCGCTCAGTGCCGACATCATCACCGGTAACAAGAATATCCAATTTCGCTTTTCCTAACCGCTCCACCATTTTGCAACGGATATCCAGCATGCGGTCTAAACAAGCTGTTGCCATATCCGGGTCAATTTTCATATCCACCAGCAAATTGTCAAGCCCGCGTACGTACCAAGCAGGCTCAAATATATCTATTCCGAGACTGTCTTCATCATTCATGGTGATAAAATCCTGTTCCTTTAACCTTTTTATGTTATCGTCAAAGCCTTCCCAACGGTAATCAGCCATCACATCCGGCAATGGAAAATTCCAAACCTCTTCAGGCGAAGTAAATTTTTGCATTGGACCAATAAAGGAAGTAAAATGATACATGCTTCCTTTTCGCAGACCAAGTCCCCATTCAGTAATTGTGTCAACCCTTCCAAGTCCTTCAAAATATGGAGTATAGTCGATGGGATGTTCAGTAGGTTTTATTGTAACTCTGCGAAACCCTGATTTAAAATATTCTGAAGGATTATCAGAACCTTTTTGTTTCAGTATTTCCATTAATGAATCACACATTCTCAAATCAAAGGGCACTTCTTTTGGTTTCTCGTGGTTAAGTGTCCTATAAAAATCGTCCCTAAAACCCATTAAATCAACAACCTTTCTATTTTATTCCATTAGAATTTAATTATATTAGAGGGTAAGTGTAAATAATAATAGAATATTAATAAAAATTTATATGATTTACAAAATCATGTTTAAAAATAGCATGAAGGTTATTATACCGTGGTATATACGTAAACATCTGAATTATTTGCCAAAAGAGGCTTTTATATTGTGTAAAAGCCTCTTTTGGTTTTATATTCAGTTATTTTGCTTCTACTTGTTAGCATAAAATTCGGCTGTTTTAGTTTTAAGTTTTTCAATAAATTCCTCAGGAGAAATTTTTCCAAGGAACAGTTCGTCATTTATCGGGTAGAATACATTAGACCACCATTCAGGGAAATCGGACTGTACACCATCATAGCTCTTATGGAAGCTTTTTGCGTTATCAAGGTATGGCTTAACGTCGGTGAGCAAATCAGGGAATTCAGTACCGCTTATTGGTGACATATTAATTGTATTCTTTACCATTGCGTTTGCATTTTCTAATGTACATGCTATTTTCATGAATTCCTTAGCTCCATCGGCGTTCTTTGCTCCCTTGGGTACTGCCCAGCCTATCAGGTAAGCTTCCATATCGGTAATCTGGCCTTTACCATTTGGAACAGTCGGGAACGGGAAGAAGCCCCACTTAAAATCAGGTGATGTCATATTCTTAACTTCGTTGGGTATCCATGTACCGCAAAGTAAAGCTCCCATTTTCCCCATAGCAAAGTCGTTTTGCGCAGCAGGCCAAACTGCTCCTTCATAACCATCCTGGAACATGTGTTTGCCTCTTGCGGACATTTCTGATACATATTTTGCGGCTTCCAGATAACCTGGTTCAGTCCATTTTTGTCCGGTTTTATCGCTGGCAGCCTCATAGAATTTACCGGATCCCATAACTCTCTGAACTGCCCAATAGTAGTAGTACGCATTATAGAGGCCTATATTATCTGCTCCCAGGAATGGAACGCCATATTTCTCAAATGCTTCATGACAAGCAACAAATTCTTCCCATGTTTCAGGCGGTTCTACGCCTACCTTTTCAAAGAGGGTTTTATCGTAATAGAAACCGGAAGTAATAAATACATACGGAACAAAATATACTTTATTGTCGAGCTGGTAAAGATTCAGAATTTCTGTGTTATATATTTCCTTAAATGTTGCCTTTCCATCCGGACCCGGTCCATTCAGGAAATCGTCCATGGGCTCGGCCAGAATCTCACCGCCCTTTAACAGAGCTCCTGAAATCTCTGAACCGTCCTGATCAACTAAATCAGGTGGATCGTTTGAAAGAATACGGGTTCTGATTTTGGTTAAAACATCACGGCCGACGAAGGTAACTTTCACTTTGCCGCCTGTTTGCTTTTCATACTGAGAAATGACACCTTTTAACCATTCTGAATGGGGTTCGCCTTCTGACCACATGGCTGTGTACTCAAAGCTCTTACCGCCGCCAGTTGATGACTTATCTCCTGATTTACTGTCACCTTCAGGCTTCTTTGCTCCGCCACCCGCGCAGCCGGCGAACAACGTTATCATCATGGCTAATGCAAGAATAACCGCTAAAATTTTTTTCATTTCAGATACCTCCCATTACATAATTTCAAAGTTGTGTGCACTATAATTAAATGTATTTCTTATTCCGCTTCAGTTAACAACATCGCTTTTTAACCTTACTTAACCAATAACTACCACTCCCTCCTTCCTGTGAAATAAGGGTAAAAGCAGCGTAGGCTTTTCACTGAAAGCGGAACTGCATTCGTGCAATATTATTATTAAATAAATCGATAAAACCTATTCTTTAACAGCGCCAAGGGTAAGACCTTCGATAATCCTGCGTGAGAGCAGCAAATATACAATCAATGTAGGGATTATAACAACAACGATTCCGGCAAACAACGCTACCCAATCACCTGTATACTGCATCGACGTTTGCAGGGCGTTCAAACCAACAGATAATGTAAATTTCCAATCGTCGTTAGTAAACACAAGGGCCAGGAGGAATTCATTCCACAAGCTCAGAAAATTAAATATTGAAGCGGTAATTACAGCCGGTCTGCCAAGCGGCAGCATAATACGGAAAAATGTTTGTATAGGAGTACATCCATCAATCAATGCCGCTTCCTCAAGTACCGACGGTAATGTTCTGAAAAACCCCAGCATCAAAAATATGGTAAACGGAATGGAAAGTGCAACGTAAACAATAACAAGACCGCCCAGTGTATTGGTAAGACCGACCCGAAACATAATGAAATAAAGCGGAATCAACAGTAATTGATAAGGTATTCCCATACCTGCAGTAAACAGGAAAGACAGAAAGCCGCGCCCCCGGAAATTAACACGGGACAGAACATATGACGCCGGAGTACATATAATAAGAATGAATATTACAGAAAAAGCAACAACAACTACACTGTTATAAAAATTCTGGCTAAGGTTGTAACTCGACCAAACCTTTGCAAAGTTTGAAAACTGCAGTTTTTCAGCCATTCCCCATGGATTTCCGAAAAGCTCACGGTTGGTCTTCAAGGCACTGATGGCAACCCATATAAGGCTGAATAACGAGAATATGCACCAGAAATATAAGAATATTTTTCCTAACCAAGAAGTTATTTTCCCTACTATCTTCATTTAATTCACACCCTCACACAATTAATATTCCAGATCTTTTGTCCTAAAGATCCTATCGACAATAAAGATTGTGATTGCTATTACAGCAAACATTACAATGCCCATAGTTGTTGCGTATCCCATACGGAAAATAGTGGTACGGCGGCCAAAAGCCGTTATGAACATCTTTACCGCCAGATTGGTGGCATCATTAGGAGGAACTGAAATACCACCAGACCATGAGAAGAACAGAACAAATTCCTTAACAGCATTTATACACCAGAGCGTGACTGCAGTACCTACAATATTCCTGATCAGAGGAAGCTTTATCTTCATGAAAATGGTGAATTGACTTGCACCTTCAAGATATGCAGCCTCTATATGTGTTTCCGGAACCTGGTCCAGTCCGGCAAGAAGAATGACACAGTAATAACCTGTATTCATCCATATTAAAGAAACTAATAGCGCCCAAAACATCTTTCCCGGTTCGGTCCACACTTGTTTCAAAGCAGAAAGCCCAATTCCATCCAGTATGGAATTCAGCAATCCCCATTGATTATTAAAGATGAATGACCATAGAATTGCAACAGCAACCGGGTTTATAACCGCAGGGAAGAAAAGCAGTCCTCTGAAAAAACGCTTTCCTTTAACACGGGTTGAAAGAATGCCGCTAAAAATGAATGCAATTGCAAAAGTTATAATTCCGCCGGCAAATATAATTCGCATTGAGTTGGAAAAAGCAACATTCCAGAAAGATTCGTCTCTAAAAAGTTCCCTGAAGTTTCCCAAACCTATAAAATTCATACTTTCTGTAAAGCCGCTCCAGTCAAACAGGCTGATGTAAAAAGACTGTGCTGAGGGAAATAAAAACAGGATTACATAAATAATGAACGCTGGAGCTAAAAATAAGATTACCATTGATAAATATCCTTTTTTCAAGCCACCTGAAATAGTAGAACTCTTCATTCACAACACTCCTTATGGGTTTTACTATTCTTGTTACCAGCTAATAAGCAATCATGCTGAACCTTGTAATGCAGTTAAGACATGTTCACTATTGAGTATAGTTTTCTTATAAACTGTCGAGAATAATTTCTGTCTGACATGATTTGCAAATTTTTTTACCACCTTATTATAGAATGAATTTTCATTTATTAAACTTTACTTAATTAAGTATAGCATCTGTCATATCAAATGTCAATATTGATTTAAAATTTTGCCGGATTTTATTTTGTTGGGTTATTTGAAAAAGTAAATTCCACTCCAATTTTTGGAAAGTGGAAATAAGTTTTGCAAATTTAGAATTGTAAGAAGTGTGGAAGTTACTTTTGCAAACAACTGCACGTTGTATTATTCATCTAAT
>DUML01000096.1 GCA_012839895.1 Peptococcaceae bacterium
AAATTTCGGTTAGTATTAGAGTAGACCATCGGTAAACACTCCTTCTTGGTTTGCTCTTCACTTACCAATTTCGGAGTTACCGATGGTTTTTCCTTTTACTTTTGCGAACTTAATTGTACTTCATCCAGCAGCCCGATAATGAATATCATGATTATGACTGTTTCGGGCCTGTCTATAGGTGTAGCCATAGTAATCGGTTCCCATCTGGGCGGCAGTAATCCGGAAAAGCCGGTAAAGTCCTGTGCTAATACCGCGATTTCTTTCTATCTCCTTCTTTCCTTAATAGTCACAGTCTTGGGCGTTTTTTTAACCCCTTTTCTGATTTCCTTGGTTAAAACTCCCCCGGAAGCGATCAGCGGGGCAATCAGCTATCTCAGAATAATTTTTCTTGGGTCGGTATTTCTTTTCGGCTATAATCTGATAGCAGCATTCCAACAGGGCTTCGGGGATTCTAAGACTCCTCTTTACCTGGTACTGACCGGTACTTTTATTAATATTATCTTAGACTATCTTTTAATCGGAGTATGGGATATGGGGCCTCAGGGGGCAGCTATCGCTACAGTTACGGCACAGGCAATTACCCTTGCGGCAGGCATTGTTTACTTCCGGATTAAAAAGCACCTTATAACTTTTTCGCCCCGGGAGTTTAAAATAAACAAGATTCAAATGGGTTTAATAATACATATGGGGCTTCCAGCCGCCATCCAGCAGTTTTTAATTAATGTCTCCAATACTACCCTGATGGGTGTGGCCAATTCCTTCGGCGTAGCTGCCAGTGCAGGCTACGGCGTAGCTGTCAAGCTGGACAGCTTTGCCCGTCTTCCCATCGATGCCATAGGCTTAGGCGTAGCACCCTTCGCTTCCCAAAATGTGGGGGCAGGAAAACCGGAAAGAGCTTTAAAAGGCCTAAAGGAAGCGGTTAAGCTGGCTGAGGTTTTCGCCGTCTTATCCATTGTTCTCTTTCAAACTATAGCACCCTTATTATCTTCAATTTTTGACTCCAATCCCCAAGTTATTGCTTACTCGGCAGGTTATTTGAAAATAGTATGTTTTGCCAATCTCATTTTTGCTATGATTACGCCAATGATCGGTTTTGTCCGGGGAACAGGTAATTCTATATTTACCCTGATCGCTGTTGTTGTAGCTCAATATTTTATCCGGATTCCTGTGTCTCTTATCTGTACCAAGCTCATAGGTTTTAACGGCTTGGCTGTTGGCACTATTTTAGCTACCATCAGTGCGCTTATGATTTATAGCTATGCCATTTTCACCAATCGCTGGATGAAATCTAAAGAAGTTCTCCGTTCCAAAGAGATGCTAAGTAAGTGCCAGTAGATACGCAAAAATTTAGCCTAAGCATTTTATTTGCTTAGACCAAGATTAATTCAGAAGGATAAAAGATCAGAAGGATAAAAGAATGAGGGCGGAGAACAATAAAATGAGGTTTTAGAGAATAACCAATTAAACAATTAGGACGGAGGATTATTATGAACAACAGTTTTAACATTATCCAGCCGGAAAAAATAGCCGAAAATCCATTTCAATTAATAGGCTCGGACTGGATGCTGATAACTGCGGGCACCCTGGAGAAATTCAATACCATGACTGCCGCCTGGGGAAGTATGGGAGTCCTTTGGAATAAGAAAGTATGCTTTATTTTTGTAAGACCCTCCCGCTATACTTATGAATTTACGGAAAGCAACGACTACTTTACTTTGAGTTTCTTTGAGGAAAGATACCGTCCTGCCCTCAGCTTTTGTGGCAGTAAATCCGGCAGAGATGTGGATAAAATTGCGGCTACCGGCCTAACTCCCAGGGAAGGGAAAACCGGCAGCGTTTATTTTGAAGAGGCCAAGTTAGTCATTGAATGCCGTAAAATTTATTATCAGGATATCGACAAAACCCATTTCCTTGATCCAGAGATTGAAAAATGCTATCTTACCCAAGGCTACCACCGGATGTATGTGGGGGAAATCATTCAGGTTCTGGAGAAGAAGTAACCCAATTGGCGATAGAGTCCCAAGTGCCTTCATGTACCAATATTCGTTTAATGAAAAAAGAGGGATCGCCGGCTTGGACTATGCCGGGTCTTAAGCTGAAGATAAGGTCCACTCCCAAATCCATTAATAAGTGGTCGGTTTCCGGCATTCCAAAACCGTAAGGATAGCTAAAATACTTTTTATCAGTACCAAAACAGGTCTTAAGGGTTTCAAAAGACAACTGGGCATCTTGGCCGAAAGCTGCGGTATTTTCAGGATTCATGAATGGAGGATTGCTGAGCTTATCAAAATAGTGATATTTGTGAGAATGAGAACCCAGAGTTGCCAGCCCCGAGTCTACCATTTCCTGAATCTGAGCAGCATTACATAGCGTTAAGCCTTTGAAGTCCTGATCGCCTATATGTCCGGTAATGATAAAAAGGGTAAAGGGGATTTTTTCTTCTTTCAAAAAAGGGAAAGCATTATTATAAACGCTGATGTCGATATCATCAAAAGTAACCAGGACAGATTTGGGAGGCAAAGGCCTCCTTTTTTTTATAAAAGCATCTAATTCCGCGGCAGTAATAAAATTAGCGTTGTTCTCCTTTAAAAATTTCATTTGCTTTTTAAAGTTGTTTAAAGAAACGCTATATAAGGTGAGTTCATCGTCTTCAATATAGGGTTGGCTTAAACTGTTAAGGGATTCGACAATAACGTTATCGGCTCTTACCCTATGGTAGCATAAGACTAGACAGCCTTCTCCTCTTAGCGCCAGAATCCCGGTTTCTTGTTGGGGATTGGGGGTTAACAGCCCAAAACCTGTTAATAGGGAAAACATTAAAATACTGATTATCCCGTAAGGTTTTTTCATGTTGATCTTCCTTGCCCGACTTGTTTTAGGCTGAGGCGCTGGGGGCTCGACCATTTCCCGGAATTCTTTAAATCCCCAAATAAGCCTTTAAGGCTTGTCCGCACAATGAGCACAGCCCCCACCAGGTAGAAGAAAAGGGGATACCAAGGGACATATAGCAGGCATTCTTTTATGCTTGGATCATAAAAAGAATTTAAGCGCAGCGCACATATGGACTGAATGGAAAAAGCCGTAAGAGCAAAGGCACAATAGGGAAAAGGAAGAAAGCTAAAACCCAGGTTTAGATCCAGAGAAACGGACAGTAAAGCCAAAAGAATAGCAGTAACCAAACAGAAAGCCCAAGTATAGGCCAGGACAAAATCAAAATATAATATCCAGAGATGGCGGAGATGGCGATTTGAGAAGATATCTTTATGGGTCCGAAGCAGATGCCACCCTCCCATAGCCCATCTTTTCCGTTGTTTCCAATACTCCTTAAGGCGGTTGGGAACTTGGATTCTCCAAGTAATATCAATATCTTCCGTGGCGGTAATGGAGGAAAAGCCTCCAACCTCCCGCAGCAAATTGGTTTTATAAAGAGTTGCGCACCCCGAAATCGTGAACAAATAGCCGAAAATGCTCTGGGATCTTTTGATTAAGCCAATAATGGACATGAATTCCCCGGTCTGAAATTTGCTTAGAAAACAATCTTTATTATAAGGAATAGGATTGGCGGTTACCGCCGCCAGGTTTGTTCTGCGGGTAAAGGGTAAAACCAGCCACTTTAAAGTCTTCCCGCTAATTAGCGTATCGGCATCCAAAACGAGAACAAAAGGAGTCTTCACCAGCTTCAGGGCTGCGTTTAGAGCGCCGGCTTTGCCCTGATTTTCCCGAAGGCAAAGCAAGTGAAAGTAAGGATATTTAGCCACAAAAGGGCGGATTAGAGCTGCAGTATTATCCTTACTGGCATCGTCGATAAAGATGACCTGGTAGTTATCGTAATCCAAAACGCTTAAATTTTTGCAGGTGATTTCTATAGTTTGTGCTTCATTATGACAGGGGACAAGGATAGTAACACTGGGGTATGTCTTCAGGGAATATAACCCCTTTTTTTCTTTTAACTCATAATTAAACCAGTAATATAAACCGCCAATAACCCAGACTACACTCATAGCTATAGGATAAGAGAAGACGAAGAGGGATAAAAGCCAAAGCGCCGTCATTGTTCGGCCGCGGCAATTAATTCCCCGTAAAGGCCTTTGCCAATAAGACTATTTAATAAATCCGGTGTAATCACCGTATTTTTCTTGGCTATCAAATGGCCTTCGGAGTTTTTAATATCTTTCTTTAAGATGCGGCCTAAAAGCGCCGCGGTTTCCCTCTCTTTTAAGTTTTTAAGCAGGATATTAGACTTGGACTCCTCCTGTTTTGTATTGGAGACCAATTTTAGCCTGGGTTGAACATTGAATTCCTTGTCCAGTTTAGAAATGGCGGTCCGCACTTCTTCTACGAATTCTTTTTCCAAACTCTCCATATGGTTTCTGGCTAAGGCATAAAACCTGTCGATAACCAGCCGCAGCTGCTTTTCATAGGTATAGAAGGAATTATAGATATTATCCCGGTACATTTTTGCTTCGCTTTCTGCTTTCTTAAGCAGTTCCGTCGCTTTTTTCTCGGCTAGAGCTTCAATGCTTTTAGCTTTCTCATTGGCATTGTTCTTAATGGCAGTAGCGGCTTGTTCGGCTATAACCAGGGTGGAAGCTAAGCATTGCTCCTGCTTTTCATAGTAGGAAAGCTTTTTTTCCAAGGTTTTGATTTCATTAGACAGTGATTGGCAGTAACTTAGCAACTCATTAATGTAGCTGTTTACTTCCTGGACATTGTAGCCCCACAAGGACTTGCTAAACTGGACATTTTCAAGTTTAAAGCTATTTTCAGGCATTTCTCCCACCTTCTTCTAATTTATTTAATATACTTCTACCAATGTGTCCCGAACGGTCGAATAACTGGCATAAGCGGTATTGGGCAATCTGAGTTAATAAGGGACTGGCATCCGGCCTGTCCAAAAGCAAACGGAAAAGCCCGATCGCTTCCTTAACCGCTCCCCGGTTGGTAAGGTTCGTGGCATAAGACAAAATTTGAAACGCTGATAACTTGCTTAATTCTTCAGAAGCAATCATTTCCGGTCTTACTAACCTATTTTCTTCGGAAGGGGAAGAAACAATCTCTGTCCATGGATAAACCGGCTCGCTGCTTTTGGCTAGTTCTACCTGCCCTTCCTCTATCTTGGAATTACGCTTAGAAAAGAATTTAAAAATTAGTCCTATAAATACTCCCCATAATATTAAGACGCAAAGCAATGTGATTGAGGCCTGAATAATAGTAGGTATATATATATCTTGAGACACTGCGGCAGCAAATAACAGCCAGAAAACAATTATTAATGGCCAGAGAAGAAAGACAATTAGTATACCCCAGAGAATTAAGCTAATTATCTTCATATAACCCCCCACTCACTATAAATTGCTAAAAATATGCTATATGATTCAGCTGTATTTGTCTAGAAAAATTTGGAAAAAAATATCGCCTTAAAAATTCTCTTAAGGCGAAAATGTTTGGATAATTTGTTATTATATTGGTCATCCCTACTGATAATTGGATATTTATGGAAGGAGAAGAAGGATATTAACGGAAAATAACTGCAAAAAATACTCAAAGGCAATTTATTGACATTCTAAAACAATCCCCAGGGCCGGAGGTTCAGGCCTGGGGATTTTTATTTTGGAAATTAATGTGAAATCACTTTCACTGGATCAAAAGGAAAAAACGTAATTGCCAGAAAGAAGTAATAATATGTAAAAATGTATAATCCTTGGCAGGAATTTTGTGGAAAGGGAGAGAATATAGGGAAGTAAATGTTTAAGTTCTTAATAAAGCGGTATTTGGAAAGAGTGAAAGGAAATGAAAATAATTGATAAGAACTAAATATTAAGGAAGATTAAGGGTAAAGGAAATATTACAATGGTAGGTTTTGACTAGGCTTTTATAGACCATTCTGTCCGTGGGGGTGAAGAAATGCATGAACAATTTATTGCTCATATTCGAAGAAAACCAGATGGGTCTTGGGATATACCTCATTATTTATTAGAGCATCTCCAAAAGACGGCAGCAATAGCTGAAAAAAACGCCGCTAAGTTTCATTCCGCAACTTGGGGAAAGGTAGTTGGGCTAGCTCACGATGCGGGCAAGGGAAGAATAGAGTGGCAAGAATATCTGAAGTTGGATAGTGGATATGGCTATGATGATGAAGCAAATTTGGAAGGGAAAAAAGGCAAAATCCCACATGCAATTTATGGTGCAATGTTAGCAGAGACTCTTTTTGGCCAGTTCATAGGAAGAGTCTTGGCTTACTGTATTGCCGGGCATCATGCCGGTTTGCCGGATTGGTCTTCAGCTGAAGGAGCAGGTAGAGCATCACTTCAATTTCAAGAGTCTCAAGTTAAAGATTTGAATAATATTGAGGAATTTATTAGAGAGCAAGTAAAAGCTGCTAAACCAGAAAAACCTCCCTGGAAATTTAATAAGGGGTTGGATTTTTCGTTATGGATTAGAATGCTATTTTCATCACTTGTAGATGCGGATTTTTTAGATACGGAATCTTATATGGATGAAGAAAAGGCGAGAGATCGAGGCGGCTATTGTTCTTTAAAGGAGCTTCTTGACCGATTCAATGCTTACATGGAAAATTTAGATGCAAACTCTGAAAATACAAAAGTAAATGAGATTAGAAGAGACATTAGGAGAAAATGTGCGGAGGCTGCTAAAGAAGATCAAGGAATATTTTCTCTTTCTGTACCGACAGGAGGAGGGAAAACTTTATCGAGTTTGGCTTTTGGCCTAGAACATGCTATAAAGCATGGATTAGATCGTATAATCTATGTCATACCTTATACGAGCATTATCGAACAAAATGCCGATGTCTTTCGGTCAGTGCTGGGAGAGGATCAAGTTATCGAACATCATTCCAGTTTAGAAGACGATGATTTAACCATAAAATCACGCTTGGCAGCAGAGAATTGGGACGCACCGATCATTGTGACAACTACTGTCCAGTTTTTTGAATCTCTATTTTCAGCTAAGCCTAGTCGCTGTCGCAAGTTACATAACATTGCCAGATCGGTAGTAATTCTTGATGAAGCACAACTCATACCAATCGAATTTTTGGGCCCTATTCTTGAGGCAATGCAACTTCTTACGGAACATTATTATGTTAGTTTTGTAATTTCAACTGCAACTCAGCCGGCTTTTAACGCAAAAGCAGTTAATACTTTTTCTGGTCTTAAAAAAGTCAAAGAGATTATTGGGTCACCTGAAGAAGTAAAAAAATTGTACCAGTCACTTCGGAGATATCATACATCTTTTCCAGCAAATCTTGCTAAACAATTCACCTGGGAAGAAATTGCCCAGGAGCTTAAGCAGTATAAGCAGGTTTTATGTATTGTATCTGATCGAAAAAGTTGTAGAGAATTATACAATTTAATGCCTCAAGGCACTTTTCACCTTTCTGCTTTGATGTGCGGGCAACATCGGAGTGAAAAAATAAAAGAGATAAAACAAAAGTTAAAAAATAAAAAGCCAATTAGGGTTATTAGCACACAACTGGTTGAGGCGGGTGTAGATTTTGATTTTCCGGTGGTTTACAGAGCCTTGGCAGGATTAGATTCCATAGCACAAGCAGCGGGACGATGCAATAGAGAAGGGAAACTTCCGGAATTGGGCAAAGTAATTATTTTTAACCCTCCCAAGAAATCTCCAATGGGTATTTTGCGTAAGGCCACTGATACAACAATAAGTCTTGCCCGTTTATATAATATAGACCCGATGAATTATGACTTATTCGAAAAATACTTTGAAGAGTTATATTGGAAGGCAAATTCTTTAGATTCCAAAGGGATTATTAAATTGCTTAGTCCAGACCTTAAAGACGGTGGCATTTTCTTTCGAACTGCTAGCGATCGTTTTAAGCTTATTGACGATTCACTTCAAAAAACAATTTTAGTTCGCTTTGGTGAAGGAGAAAAACTTATAGACCTACTAAAATCTGCTGGACCGGAACGCTGGCTAATGCGAAAGTTACAAAGATACACTGTAAACATTTATCACGAAGAGTTCCTGCAACTAAGGAAACGTGGGGCGATTGAAGAAGTATGGCCAAATATTTATGCACTTGTTTCCAATCTTGATTACTCAGAGGATACGGGGCTTTTAATAGAAGATACCCCTTATGATCCTGAAAAATTTATGGTTTAAGAAAGGAGATGATGAAAATTGCGCAACTGGTGTTTGGAGGTCTGGGGTGACTATGCCTGTTTTACCCGGCCGGAAATGAAAGTTGAAAGAGTAAGCTACGATGTGATCACCCCATCGGCGGCAAGGGCAATTTTTGAGGCTATTTTGTGGAAGCCAGCTATCCGTTGGAATATCACAAGCATTGAAGTAATAAACCCAATTAAATGGATCTCTGTACGTCGAAACGAAGTCGGGAAAATTGCTTCAACACCCACTGCGGCACAGATGTCAGGAGCACGTTGTGCTCCGCTGGGAATCTTTATTGAAGATGAACGACAGCAAAGGGCAGGCCTTTTTTTACGGGATGTAAGGTATCGTATTAATGCCTATTTCGATTTCATTCCGCCGGAATTAAGGAAGAATAATTATAGCCTTTTGCCGGAACTTTGGGCTGATGAACTAGAACTTGAAGCTGTTACCCGCTTGGATGAAACTGAGGCAAAATATGCAGCAATGTTTGAGAGACGGGCTAAGAAAGGTCAATGTTTCCACAGGCCATACCTTGGGTGCCGAGAGTTTGCCTGTGATTTTAGACTGGTTGATCCACGTATGGAGCCAGCTAAGCCAATTAGTGAAACAAGGGATTTGGGCTTTATGCTATATGACCTTGATTTTGAGAAAAATGTAAATGATCCAATCCCACTTTTCTTTCGTGCCAAGATAGAAAATGGCGTCATAAATACCGATAGAAGGGAGGTAGAGATAAGAGGATGATCCTACAGGCTTTGAAAGAGTACTATGATCGCAAAGCAGCAGAAAATGTAATAGCTAGAGATGGATGGATAGAAGGAGGCTTAGATTTTTTAATTGATCTTGACGAAAAAGGCAACATAATAAATATTCATGATTTACGAGAATTGGAAGGGAAAAAAATACTTTCATATACGACGGAACTGCCTAATATTGGGAAACAAGCACTAAAACATTCGAATAGCGGGAAAGATGCAAATCTACTTTGGGATAATGCTTCCTTTGTCTTTGGACTTGGTAAAAACGGCGAACTTCGGCTTAAAAGTATGATTGATGCAATAGACAAGTGGCTTGGAAATAAAGATGATCGCGGTGTTCTTGCTGTTCGAAATTTTCTCAGTAAAGGCTTAAATGATCGAAACCATTTTAGCCCTGCTCTTAATCATTCTGAATACGGAGAATTATTTAAAGAAGGAAACGTTAAAATCAGTTTTCGTGTACCAGAAACGGGCTATAGATTTGTCTTTGATTCGCCTGTTGTTACCAAGGCCTTGGAGAATATTTTCAATCAAAAAGATGAGTCAAACAGCTTTATGGGAACTTGCCTGGTTACAGGAGAGGAAAATACCGTTATTGAGCTAACGCATCCTGTAACAAAGGGTGTTTGGGGAGCACAGACCTCTGGAGCCTGTATTGTAAGTTTTAATAAAGATGCTTTTAACTCTTATAATAAAAGTCAAAGCTTAAATGCGCCTGTTAGTAAAAAGGTAGCATCGCAGTATGGAAAAGCTTTAAATACCTTACTTGATTCCGAGAAACAATGCGTTCATATCGGTGACGCATCTATTGTATTCTGGTCGGAAAAGAAATCCTCTTTTGAGACAGATTTTTCCTACTTTTTTAATGAACCGGATAAAGACGATCCTGATGCTGGGACACAGAAAGTAAAAGCATTATTTGAGTCCACCCAAAGTGGTGCTTACATGGAAGATGACGGTAACGACCGTTTTTACATTCTAGGATTGGCACCAAATTCAGCAAGAATAGCAGTTCGTTTTTGGCAAGCAGGGACTATCTCGGAATTTGCTATAAAAATAAGACAGTATTTTGAAGATTTTGCTATTGTTAAACCACCAAATGAACCGGAATACTATTCTATTTGGCGCATCTTAGTGAATATAGCGACTCAGGATAAAAGTGAAAATATTCCGCCAAATCTGGCTGGAGAATTTATGCGTTCAATCTTAAATGGAATTCCTTACCCGACGACTTTATTGCAAGCTGCTTTGCGACGGATTCGTAGCGACACAGAGAACAGGGTTAAACCTGTTCGTGCGGCTTTGATAAAGGCATATCTGAATAGATATTATCGTTTCTATCCTGATAAAAAATACAAGGAGGTTGAAAAAGAGTTGGATATGAATCAAACATCTGTTGGCTATCAATTGGGAAGATTATTTGCCACGTTGGAAAAGATTCAAGAAGAAGCAAATCCTGGAATCAATGCAACAATCAGAGAACGCTTTTATGGATCCGCTTGTGCAACTCCTGTTACTGTCTTTACTAACCTGCTGCGACTCAAAAATCATCACCTAGCTAAGTTAGAAAACAAAGGTAGAGTAGTGAATTTTGAACGACTGTTAGGAGAAATAATGGGGAAAATAGATAGCTTTCCCGCACACCTTAGTTTGCATGAGCAAGGGTTATTTGCTATTGGGTATTATCATCAAAGACAGGCTTTTTTCTCTGCCAGAGACGCTATTGATAGTACTTCTGAGAATAAATAAATATAAAGAGAGGGAGCGAATTAATAATGGATAAAAATGAACTAGTTCAAAAACGATATGATTTTGTAATTTTGTTTGATGTTAAAGATGGTAACCCGAACGGAGACCCGGATGCAGGAAATTTACCCCGGGTTGATGCTGAAACAGGACATGGATTAATTACAGATGTTTGCATTAAGAGAAAAATTAGGAACTATATAGCGTTACAAAAGGAAGACAAACCTCCTTATAGTATCTTCATTAAAGAGAAAGCGATATTAAATAACTTGATTCAACAAGCCTATCTTAGTTTAAATATTAATCTAGACGAACCACCTACTGATCCAAGCGATGGTAAAACTCGAATCAAGAAAGGAAAAGGCCAGGGTAAAGAAATCGATCAAGCAAGGCAATTTATGTGTAAAAACTTCTACGATATAAGGGCTTTTGGTGCAGTACTAGCTATTGGTCCGAATGCGGGACAGGTTCGTGGTCCAGTTCAATTAACATTTGCTCGTTCAATTGATCCTATTGTTACACTTGAACATAGCATTACCAGAATGGCAGTTGCCACAGAAGCGGAAGCGGAAAAACAAGGCGGAGAAAATCGTACTATGGGGCGTAAATTTACCGTTCCTTATGGACTTTATCGTGCTCATGGTTTTATTTCTGCACCTCTTGCGGAGCAAACTGGTTTTTCAAAAGAAGATTTGAAATTACTATGGGAAGCATTGGAGAATATGTTTGAACATGACCGCTCAGCTGCGCGAGGATTAATGGGGACAAGAAAACTTTTTATCTTTGAGCACTCCAGCAAAATGGGCGATGTTTCAGTACAACAATTATTTGATGCAATAACGGTTAAACGTAGGGATGAAAGTAAACCGGCGAGAGACTTTAGCGATTATATAGTCTCGGTAGCTAGAGATAAAATCCCTGCTAGTGTTGTACTGATTGAAATATAACCATGATTAAAGGATATTCTGAAGATGAATTTCTAATGCTTTCCGGTATTCAGCACATGGCATTCTGTGAACGACAATGGGCACTCATCCATATTGAACAAGTCTGGGCGGAAAATGTCCTAACTGTAGAAGGCAAATACCTCCATGAACGCACTGACGATCCTTTTGAAAATGAAACAAGAAGAGATGTCAGGGTAGTAAGGGCAATGCCTATAGTATCCTATCAACTTAGGCTTCGAGGTATAGCTGATGTTGTGGAATTTCATCGGGTAGATGATGCTCAAGAAGGGGTTACGGTAAGACTCAAAAATCGTAATGGATGGTGGAAGCCGTTTCCGGTGGAATATAAACGGGGTCGCCCTAAGCCGGATGACCGAGATGCTGTCCAACTTTGTGCCCAGGCTATAGCTTTGGAAGAAATGCTAAATATTTCTATTGATTTAGGATATCTATATTATGGCCAGACTAGACGACGAGAAGTAATAGAGCTAAATTCAACACTGAGAGATCGTGTAATAAACCTATCTCAAAAAATGCATGATCTGATGACATTAGGAATAACACCTAAAGCAACAAAAGGAAAGCGCTGTTCTTTGTGCTCAATGATAGAAGTCTGCCAACCCGATCTGACCCTACGCCATAGGTCTGTTAAGAATTATTTACGTCGGATGGTTGATTCAGAGGTGAAGAATAGTTGAGAAAACTTCTTAACACTCTCTATGTTACAATTCCAGAGGCTTACTTAGCGCGAGATGGAGAAAACGTTCTAGTAAAGGTAGAAGATGAAATTAGATTTCGTGTCCCTGTACACAACTTGGAAGGTATTGTTTGCTTTGGATTTGCTGGGGCTAGTCCCAGTCTAATGCAATTATGTTGCGAAAGAGGGGTCGCGCTTTCCTTCTTAACAACATACGGGAGGTTTATGGGACGTATAACTGGCGGAGTGTCAGGAAATATATTGTTAAGAAAAAAACAATATATGTGGACGGAAGAAAAATCAAATGCAGTTAGATTGGCAAAACGTTTCATAATCGCAAAAATCATTAATAGTCGTTCTGTATTACACCGTGCTGTGCGGGATCATCCACGAGCTGTCGATACCGGCTTATTAAACGATATAATTAAAAGTTTGGCAAATATGGCCAAACGATTGGAACATGTAGATGATTTAAATATTGTGCGAGGCATAGAAGGGCAAGCCGCAAACCTTTATTATACAGGATTCAATGAGATTATACTTAATCAAAAAGAGAGCTTCTACATGCGTGAGCGAAACAGAAGACCGCCCCTAGATCGAACCAATGCATTGTTGTCATTTATTTATACATTATTGACGCATGAAACTGTTGCTGCACTTGAAAGTGTTGGACTTGATCCACAAGCAGGTTTTTTACATCGGGATAGGCCAGGGAGACCAAGTTTAGCCTTAGATGTTATGGAAGAGCTACGACCGCATTTTGCGGATAGGTTAGCAGTTACTCTTATTAATCGGAATCAAATTAATGCAGATGGATTTATTATTAAAGAAAATGGCGCGGTGGTTATGGATGATAAAACCAGAAAAGAAGTGCTTCTGGCTTGGCAAAAACGTAAACAAGAAGAAATAATGCACCCCTATTTAGAGGAGAAAGTATCATTAGGCCTTGTGCCTTACATTCAGGCAATGTTATTGGCAAGACATATCAGGGGAGATATTGACGATTACCCGCCATTTTTTTGGAAATGAGGCATGACTCATGATGGTCTTGATTACTTACGATGTGAATGTAACGACTTCTTCCGGCAAAAAACGTTTGCGGAAGGTTGCAAAGCATTGCCAGGACTATGGACAAAGAGTTCAAAATTCTGTTTTTGAATGTTTATTAGATCCAACCCAGTTTGCTGAACTAAAACACAGATTAGAGAAAACGATTGATCCCAACACAGACAGTTTACGTTACTATTTCCTAGGAAGTAATTGGAAAGGGCGTGTTGAGCATTATGGAGTCAAAAATACGTATGATCCTGAAGGAGTATTAATAATTGATGAATGATTGATGCGAACCTCAAGTTATCACCAGCTTTAAGGAGTGTTCGCAACATAAGATTATCTAAGGAGACAAGTTTCTATATATAATAAATTATTCCGAAAATTTAAAGAAATAAACAGGTTCGCAAAAGGAAGCACCCAAATGCTTTATTCATCATATTTCTAGCTTGCACAGTCGCACCCCGTGCGGGTGCGTGGATTAAAACGCTGCCAGTTTTTCGCGCGCCACTGCATACTCCAGTCGCACCCCGTGCGGGTGCGTGGATTGAAACCCCCATAAAAAGCCCCCGACCGTCATGGCCGAGGTCGCACCCCGTGCGGGTGCGTGGATTGAAACGATTGTCCCCTTGCTGGTGTAAATGTCCACGCCGGTCGCACCCCGTGCGGGTGCGTGGATTGAAACTGGTGACTGAACGCTTTACTGTGGACCAGTTGTTGTCGCACCCCGTGCGGGTGCGTGGATTGAAACCGTTGCATAGCGGGGAATTTCCCCACTATGCACGTCGCACCCCGTGCGGGTGCGTGGATTGAAACTGCCCAAAAGCATGTCATTTGGAGGGAAACTGTCGTCGCACCCCGTGCGGGTGCGTGGATTGAAACGTGCAGCTTTTTTTCCAGTATTGTATTTTGCGTCGTCGCACCCCGTGCGGGTGCGTGGATTGAAACTTGGCATTAAGACCGACTGAAATTTATCCGGATGTCGCACCCCGTGCGGGTGCGTGGATTGAAACACGCTAGGGATAAACCTCTCATAACTACAGTCACCGTCGCACCCCGTGCGGGTGCGTGGATTGAAACGCTGTAATATTGTAAAGTATCGCATCTTTTTTTGGTCGCACCCCGTGCGGGTGCGTGGATTGAAACTGAAGTTGGGTCTAAATAATCTATTAAAGAAACAGTCGCACCCCGTGCGGGTGCGTGGATTGAAACCAACCAAATGCCATATTCCACACCGTGAGATAAGTCGCACCCCGTGCGGGTGCGTGGATTGAAACTCATCCCTTTCAATAACCGCATCCCAGGTGATGTCGCACCCCGTGCGGGTGCGTGGATTGAAACTGCTGAATTGCCCATTTAGTGTGTTGCCGCCGAGTCGCACCCCGTGCGGGTGCGTGGATTGAAACAGCTTTTGCAGCAGTGATGCCATGCTCTCTTTTTGGTCGCACCCCGTGCGGGTGCGTGGATTAAAAC
>DUML01000097.1 GCA_012839895.1 Peptococcaceae bacterium
GAATGACAAAGGGGTGCTCAGGGTGACAAAGGGGTGCTCAGGGTGACAAAGGGGTGCCTAGGGTGACATGATAACTACTGACATGGCAAAGTCGTTGGGAGGGACTATTTATTATTAAGGAAATAAATTCTTACAAGAAGAAAATTGATTCGAAGAAGCTTCTTTTTTCGGAGAAGAATTTTTCTCCCAATTTGAAGGTTTTGTTGTTCATTGCCCTTTATATATGTATTATTTTTTTCCCGTTAATGCCTAACATGAGGTATGGGAGTTTTCCTGTAAACGGTAATCTTTTTATTTTATTAGTTTTATTGATTTATGCCCTTAACTCTGTACTTAGTTTGTTAAACCGCTGGAACAGAAGGGAATTCTTGCAGCATCTCCTTAGGACAGGCCCGGACCTTTTTTTGTTTTGTGTGCTCTTTTACATTGCTGCCGGTTTTTTATCCTTAGTTAACGCGACTGATAAAGCCGTAACGATCAAGGAAGTCAGCCGTTTGGCCATTTATGTTTTAATTTATTTTATTGCCAAAACAGAGGTTAGGAGCAACAGCGATGCCCAAAAAATTCTTAAAATTTACCTTCTTAGTTCTTTAATTATCGCCTGTGTGGGGCTTTTTCAATATTTTAGGACTCCGGGGGAAATTGCCGCCACTTTGGAAAACCCCAATATTTTAGGCGCTTTTCTTATTTTGCCCTTTTTCCCTGCCCTGGCGGTGGCTCTTTTCTGCCGCCTGGATTTGCCGGAAAGAGTTTTATGGGGTTTTACCGCTGTGCTTATGGGGGCTGCAATTATCCTGACCCATTCCCGCAATGCTTTTTTAGCCCTGGTAATCGGCTTGGTCTTGCTGGCAGTTATTTTTATTAAAAAGCGGCTTATCCTCTTGTTAGCGGGGGCAGGGGCTGTCGGCTTGTCCCTTCCCCTTTTGTTTAGCAGGTTTAGCGAAATTCTTAATATGGAGATGAATGTCTCCCGTTTCAAGCTTTGGCAAGCGGCCTGGTACATGATTAAGGATCATCCCTTGCTGGGGATTGGTAACGGCAACTTTCCTGTCCTTTACAATCAGTATGTTGATCTCCACCCGAAGGAGCTTAAATATTTCTATGATGTTATTCCGGTTCATCCCCATAATATTTTGGTTAAGGTGCAATGCGAGTTAGGCTTAATAGGGACTGTTGCTTTCATCCTTCTGGCCTTAAGCCTTATCCTCAAATACCGGGACTTCCTTAAATTTGCGCTGAAAAACTCCTTTAATGAGTGGTTTTATAAAGGTTTTGCCGTTTCTTTAGTTGTTTTTGCTTTGATGAATATGGTAGACTGCTTTATCGGCACCAGGGTTGAATTATTTTTCTGGCTGCTGCTCGGCGTCCAGCATTCGTTTCTTAAAACCGACTTAATGAGGCTTTGATGGGACGTTTTAGGGGTAGTTTACAAAGTGAGAGCCGGTTTGAGGAAGGACACTTCAAAGACGAATCATCAAGGAATTGAGAACGGGCTTGGGAAAAGCCTGTACAAAGAGTAGTCGTCTACTTGGTGATTTCTTCGAATGTAAGCACTGTCATTTGCCTACGTCCAGGAGTGGAGCGAGAAGAGAACGCTCAGGTGTAGTCGAGGTAAAAACTGCTTCGGGGAGATGGTTACAAAAGGATAGTTCTAAAAGGGATAGTTCTAGGGGAAATAGTATAAGGTAGTTTAAGGTAGTTTAAGGTAGTTTAGGGTAGTTTAAGGTAGTTTGAAGATAGTTTAAGGTTGTTTAAGGAGGAATTCTTTATATAGATGTTAAAGGTTTTGCACCTTATTAATTACCCCGGCCAAGGCGGCAGTGAAAAATATATCCTCAGCCTAACAAAAGGCCTGAAGGAGAAGTGCTCTTTTTATCTCGTGCATTCCTTGGATGGAAGGCTGGTTGAAGAGATGCGCAGTTTGAATCTACCTGTTGTCAAGCTGCCCATGAGAGGGTTCTGGGATCTGGCGGCGGCTTGGAAACTGAGGGCGTTTTGCCGGAAGCATTCTATTCAAGTAGTGCATACTCATTTTTTGCGCGAAAACTGTATTGCAGTGCTGGCAAAACTTTTCGGCGCGAATGTGCGTGTGGTGCATACCAGACATATGCTTTTGGATAATTCCCTTCCGGTGAAACTCTTCAACCGCATTCTTGCGCTTTTTGTCCATCAGTATATCGCCGTGAGCAAAGCGGTTAAGGAGCAAATGCTGCAAGAAGGAATTCCGGCCGGCAAAGTGTCCTTGATATACAACGGTGTAGAGGTCGCAGTGCTGTCTCAATTCTCAAGTATACCCGGCGGATCGGGTATCCAAGGAGAATGGGATGTCCAAGAAATACAAGATGTTCAATGCAAATCGGAACTTCCTAGGGGAACAGGTGTCCCCGACAGATCGTGGATTTCGGGCGAATCAAGTATACCCGGCGAACCAGGTGTCCCAGGCAGGCCAAATGTTCCGGACAAACCGGATGTTTCTGGTATCCCAGGTAAATCAGGGGTTCCGGGCAAACCAGGTGTTTCCGCCCTAGTGGACGTTCTGGGGGAAAATTCCTTTGTGGTTTCTTGCGCCGCCAGGTTCAGTGCCGAAAAGGGTTACGATTTTCTGTTGGATGTTATTAAGCTTTTTAATGAGCTGTATTTTGCCAAGCCCGATAAGGAAGAAGAATTCGAAAAAGAAGGATTCAATAAAAAAGAAGTCAATAAAAATAAAAAAGATGAAGTCAATAAACAAGAAGTCAATAAAGAAGTAAATAAAGAAGAGGCCAATATAAATGAAAAAGTCAATAAAAAAACAGTAACCTTTTTGTTAATCGGCGACGGTCCTTTTTTAGCCAGTATGCAATTAAAAGCAAAAGAGTATAATTTGCCCAATGTTTATTTCTTGGGTTACCGCCAAGATGTGACTGAACTGCTTAAGATTAGCAATCTTTATGTTTGCCCTTCCCAGATGGAGGCTTTGGGTATTTCCGTTCTTGAGGCTTTAGCCCAAGGCTTGCCTGTTATTGCTACAAACGTCGGCGGCCTGCCGGAGATTCTTCAAGGCAGCGGTGCCGGCCTTCTGGTGGAGTATGGGGACACTGAGGCCTTTGCCCAGGCTCTGTTAAAGTTAATTTATGATGCGGATTTTTATCGAACCTGTCAGGCCAATGCCATAAGAACTGTCCAAAAGCGCTTTTTGCTTTCTAATATGGCTGAGAAAACATATTGTGTATATACTGATTTTTAAGCTTTTATTAAAGCATTTCAGAAATTATTTGGTTATATTGACATTCATTTTGTGAGAAAATAAAAAAGCTTCCAAATTATGCATTATCAAAAGCCTGATTATTTAAGCGCCTTTTTATTGAAGCCATTTTTCTAATAACTGAGCATCAAGCTGAATTGGTAATTTTTCCAATACCAAATTATTGCAAATCCTTTTGCAATAAAGCTGTTGATTCGGTGTTAGTTTTTTGGAGATAAAAAACTTTGTTAATACGCGTTTTTCCCCCCAAGTACCACAAAAATGGTCTTCCAGAGAATCTTCAGATCCAGCCAGAATGTCCACTCCTTCACATACTGGAGATCATATTTCAGGGTCTCGGCTAAGGTGAGTTCACTGCGTCCGTTAATTTGGGCAAGTCCGGTAATACCCGGCGGCATGTCCAGCCTTTTCCTTTCTTCCTCGCTGTACTGCTCCACGATTTCCGGTATTTCCGGGCGGGGGCCTACCAGGCTCATGGTACCGTTAATTATATTCCAGAGCTGGGGTAACTCATCCAAGCTGGTTTTTCTTAAAAATCTACCGCTGGCAGTGATCCTGGGGTCGTCTTTCTCCTGAAAGACAAATTCCTCAGGTTTAAATTTGCCTTCCCTTTTTAGCTGTTCTATCTTTTCTTTCATGACTTGGTCGGCGTTTAATACCATGGTACGGAATTTATAAATTGTAAATGGCCTTCCCTGAAAGCCAATCCTGGTCTGGGTAAAAATAGCCGGCCCCGGGGAATCAAGCTTTATCCAGAGTACGATTAAGAGCAATAAAGGCGAAATTAGAATAAGCAAAGGAATGGCAATCAAAAGGTCTAAGATCCTTTTAGCCAGCAAATAAATCACTCCACAATTAAATAGTAAGATTCTTATGTCCCATTGAGGGATTTAAAGAACCGTCCCTTTCCCCCGTCCCTTATCCAACTTTATTTACGGACTTTCTCCACTATTCTTTCTACGGCGTCAATTACATCCTGGACATCGGTTTCGCTCATCCGCGGATAAAGGGGCAGTGAGATAATCCGGTCAAAGACCCCTTCGGCCTGGGGGTAATCTCCCCGCTTATAACCAAAAGTATCCCGGTAATAGGGATGAAGATGTACAGGTATAAAATGAACACTGGTGCCGATATTCTCTTCTTTGAGCATTTCAATGAATTCGGCCCTGTCCACTTTTATTCTTTCCAAATTTAACTTGATAACATACAAATGCCAAGCAGGACGGGCATAATCCTTTTTCACAGGGATCTCTAATTCAGGCAGCTTACTGAAAGCCTCATTATAACTCTCGGCAATCACTTCCCGGATGGTTTGCATGAATCCCAGCTTGGCCAATTGAGTTAGCCCTAAGGCAGCTTGAATATCGGTCATATTGTATTTATAGCCCGGATATTCAATTTCATAATACCAAGAGCCTTTTGCGGAATAGCGGGTCCAAGCATTCCGGCTCATCCCGTGTAGACTGTATTTGCGCATTTTATCAGCAAGTTCATCATTATTCGTAGTGATCATCCCACCTTCCCCGGTCATTAGGTTCTTGGTGGCATAGAAGGAAAATGCGGTTGCATCTCCGATGGAGCCGACCATTTTGCCCTTGTACTGGGCATAGACGGCATGGGCAGCATCTTCCAGGACAAAAAGATTATGCCGGCGGGCAATTTCCAGGATCTTGTCCATGTCGCAAGGCAGGCCGCCAATATGCACCGGAATGATAGCTTTGGTCCGGGGAGTGATTTTTTCTTCTATTTTGGCCGGATCGATATTCATGGTCTCCGGATCAATATCTACAAAAACAGGCCTTGCGCCGCAATGAATAATAACATTGACTGTGGAAGCGAAAGTCATCGGAGTGGTGATTACTTCATCCCCGGCCCCGATCCCGGCGGCAACCAAGGAAATATGCAGTCCGGCAGTACAGGAATTGACCGCAATGGCATGTTTGACTCCCACATATTCGGCAAAACGCTTTTCGAACTCTACAGTTTTCGGTCCTTTGGTGACCCAGTTAGATTTTAGGCAATCGACTACGGCTTGAATTTCATCCTCTTCAATATAAGGCAAGTTATAAGGCAAAAATTCTTTTCTTCTTGGACTCATTTTTATATACTCCCTTCACAGGATTTTTTGTAAGGAGTCATCCTGAGGGCGAAGCCCGAAGGCATGTCCTGAGCGAAGCGAAGGAACTTATCCAAGATAAAGACCCTTCGCTTCGCTCAGGGTGACAAGAGTAGCTCAGGGTGACAAGAGTAGCTCAGGGTGACAAGAGTAGCTCAGGGTGACAAGAGTAGCTCAGGGTGACAAGAAACGTTCAGGATGACATGAGACGTTCAGGGTGACAAAGTGGCTCAGGGTGACAAGAAACGTTCAGGATGACATGAGACGTTCAGGGTGACAAAGTGGCTCAGGATGACAAAGTGCCTCAGGGTGACAAAAGTCAGGTGTCATCCTGAGTGTAACGAAGGATCTTTAAGTTCCGCCAGCCAGTTGCGAATGATGTTTGGCCAGGAATAGTGTTTTACTACATACTCCCTTCCTTTAAGGCTTAGCTCCTCACAGTATTCCGGCTGAGCCTTTAGTTGCAGGATGGTTTCGGCCAGAAGCTCCGGGTTTTCCGGCTCCAGGACCACTCCACCGCCGCTTTCCCGGACAATTTCAGCTCCTTCGCCTTCTCCGACATAGATCAACGGCCGGCCGCTGGCCAAAGCCGGGAATACTTTGGAAGGCCTTACCCCTTCCGCCAGTTTATAACGCCTGAGAGTAGAGAGATTTATATTGCTTAAGGAGTAGTAGCGGGGGATAACTTCCAGCGGCTGAAAATCTATAAACCGCACATTAGGCAGGTTCATATCCCTGGCTATCTGCTCCAGCTTCGGACGTTCCGAGCCATCACCCACAAAGAGGAAAAAGATATCCTTTTCTTCCCGCAAAATATTTGCGGCGGAAAGGGCCGTCTCAATCCCGTGGGCATAACCCATTGTACCGGCATAGAGGATAACAAATTTTCCTTGAAGGGCAAGGGCTTCTTCCAATTCCAGATCTCTTTCCCGAGGCTTAAACAGCTCGGTATCCACACCGTTAGGCAAAAATAAAATATTTTCAGGCTGAACACCTTTCTTACGGAGCCCGTCCACTATTCCTTGAGTCTGGGCAGACAGCTTGTAAGCTTTGCGATAAAAAAAGGTTTCTAGCCCTTCGCTTAATTTTATGAGAAATTTGTTGGTCACCAGCCCCAGCTGCACCGCTGATTCCGGCCAAAGATCAGAGACATTGAATATGTAAGGCGCCTTTTTGACCAAAGAAGCTAAAATTGCCGAAAAACCAATAAACAGCGGCGGAGATTCTACTACGATCAAATCCTGCTTGCCGGCGCGCCAAATACCATATAGAGAAGCGAATACAAAAGAAAAATAATTTAAAAGGCGGAGCCAAAACCTGCCTCGCTTAACAGGGTAAATCCAGGTTCTTAAAACTTGAATCCCTTCCATTTCTTCCTTAAGGAAGAATTTACCTCTGTACTCCTCAGGGATGATTCCCGTCGGGTGATTGGGAAAAGCGGTTACCACTGTAACTTGATGCCCTTCCCTTTCCAGGCCTTTGGCCAGTTCCCAGAGCCGGACCTGAGCCGCCCCTTTTTCCGGGGGAAAATATTGAGTTAAAAGCAAGATGCGCATGTTGTCTCCTTTTACCAAAGTCTACTTATCCAATTTAACATAAACCAATTTAAGTTAATCCAATTTAACTTAATCCAATTCTAACCTAATACATCCTAATATTATACTCCAGATTCAGGTTTAAAACCACTAACAGAGCACAGCTTAGCCAAAAAGTAGGGTCTGCAAAAAATCGCCCTTCGAAGTGGGAAATAACCAGGATAGTTAAAGCCCATAAAAAGTAGGCAATTCCTACAAAATATTCATTATTGTTATTGCTAAACATACTTAGAAAGTCACTGCTCCGGTAATAGAGAGCGAACAACCTGATTATCAATGCCGCCCACAGAGCTACAAATAAGCCCAAACCCAAGATTCCCAGTTCGGCGGCAATGGTAAAAATAGGACCGGAAGGTTGAGTTGTCTCCAGAGTGCCAAACCCACCGCCCAAGAGGAAATTACCGCCGAAAATAGCCAGAGTCGCCTGGGCAAACGGGTTAGTCGCAGCAAAGCTTTGGACAACCTTTAGCAGGCTTTCCCAAATATCCGGACGAATAAATAAAACTAACCCCCCGCCAAACAGGCCTAACCCTAACACCCAAAGAATTGCTGCCCTTTCAGGAATAATGATAAGAGCAATTATTAAGACGATAAAGAGAGTCAAAATTCCTGCCGGAGAAAAGGTGAGAGCCAATTCCGCCAATAAAACAGCCAGCGCCCCCATACAGATCATTTTTGTTCCCTTATCCCTGGCAAAAAGCTGAATTACGAAGTTGGCTGCAATGGCCAGAATTATGTAGCGGGCAAAAGCAGCAGGGTTGCTAAAAGTAACATTTATTCCCAAGACATCCGCCGGAAGGTTAGCAGTCTCCCAGATCGCCCGGCCGAGAAAACCTTCATAAAAAGCCAAGGGAGCTAAAGCAAGGGCTGTGAAATGGACAGCATGCAAAGGGAGAAGCGCTTTCTCTTTGCTGCTTAGCAAGGCAATGGAAACAAACAGTATTATTAGATATGCCAATTTGCCGGTTTCGTTTATAGTCTTGCCGGAATCAACGCTATAGAAAACACTTGCCGCTCCCAGAATGAGAAATAACACTAAAATAACAGTCAGGGGATCTTTGAGAACCACAACTATTTTCCGCCTTAATTCTTGGAAGATTATCAGACGGACCAGGACTGCAAGGATTATAGCAACGCTCGTCAAAAGAGCCAGAGTTACCGGTTCTAACGTCCAGTTTGTTATCTCAAATTGTGGATACCAAGTAACCGATATTTCCAAAGCCAAAGCTACACCCAAGAAAGGCACCAGCCAAAAGGGCTTTCTGACAATCAGTACCCCAAGAATAATTACTGTGATTCCCAGCATGATCCACTGATACATTTGTTAATCCCCTTTCGTTAATACTATGGACTTCATACTAAAGACTTTTCAGCAACCAGTCCTCGAAAATCTCTAAACTTTCATTCCATATTTGATTTCAGTTTTCTGTTTTTTTAGTATTTCTAGAATATATTTCTTCTATTTCTATTATTTCTATTTATTTCTCGGTATTCCCTTTTTCTTTGTCTAATATTTTTATTTCAAGGATTTTAGTCTATTTTTTCGTTGATTTTAACAGGAAGCCTTTTTCAAGTCTTGGCCTAAACCGTTGGCAATTTTTTCTGTATATTTTTTTAAGTCATATTTTTTAAATCGCCTATTATTATGCCGGCTATTTTTTAAGCTTAAATAAACGTAAGGTTTGCCCTAAGGCATAAGTGCCGAGTTTTTTAAAATCGTTATCCAAAACGACCAGAAGGAGGCAGTAAACAATTCCGGCTAAAGCAGAAGCGAGAAGCGGATGCCAGGTGCGCAAAAGCCAGGCTACCCCGGCCATTGCCGCAGCGGCCAGTAGGATAACCGGCAGCTGGCGCCAGACACGAACTTTATAGACTTGTTTTCGCACCAGATAATAATAGCCAAAGAAAATATAGCCTTCGACGATAACTAACGAATAGGCTGCGCTATATACTCCCAGGGATGGGTAGAAAGCCAAAATGAGCACCAAGAGGATTAGCAGAGCCGAACCCTGGATTAGGGTCCTTTGCCACTGGCGGTTGGTAGTGGTGAGGACATCCCCCAGGGAAAAGCTCATGCATTCCAAGGCCAAAAACCAGGTAACAATCATCAGGATGGGAATAGATTCATTGAACTTGCCGGCGTAAAGCCACTTTGTCAAGGGTGCGGCCAGGACAAAGATGAGGACACTCCCGGCAATACCCACAGCTGAAAGCACTTTAAAGACTTTTTCAATGGTGTTCCGGTGCTGGTCCTTATTGGATTCCCCCAGCTGGTAAAGTACCGGGTAAAGGGCACTGGTCATCAGGCTGGGGATGAAGATTAGCATTAGCATTAATTTATAAGCAGCCGAATAAATGCCGACCTCAACATTGGTGGAAGTCAGGGACAAGACTAAGATGCTTAATTGAAAGAAAATATAATAAAAAATCCGGTGAATCCCAAAAGGAAGGCCGTTTCTAACCATTCCGCCCAGGTTTTTCAGGTCAATTTGCGGTTTAACTGTGCCCCTTAAGGCGAAAAAAATCATAATGCCTATAATTAAGTAGCTTAAAAAGTGAGTAAAGCTAATTGCCACTACCGACCAACCACATAGAATCACAAGCATGGTCAAGCCGCCTATTAAAACCGTGGTCAGAAATTGAAAAGCTGCAGCCTGGTACATTTTTTGAATAGCCTGGTAGTAGTTGTAGACAGATTGAATCAGGGCATTAATGCAAACCGCAATTCCTAGGATTACGATCATTTTCTGAACCGTAGTGTTATATCCGGCTGGAATCATGAAAATTAACATAAAAATAAAGCATATTATTGTCAGTATACCCTTAAAAAAAAGAGTATTACCAAAATACCGCGGGAGGACAGCTGCATTTCTGGAGCCTTCTTGCACCATGAGCTGGCTGATACCCAATTCGGAAAACAAAATAAAAGTACCGACAAAAGCATAGGCTGTAGAATAATCCCCGAAAGGCCCAGGGCCCAAATAACGGGTTACAAAAATACCTACAACGGCGCTGATAGCCTTGGCAAGAATACTGGAAATTCCTAAAGCCGTAGCGTTTTTTATTACAAGACGGGTATCCAAATAAATCACTTCTTTATTCTTATTAGTAGAATGTCGTCCTGAGCTCCCTTCAGTCATTCTGAGCGCAGCGAAGAATCTTATTATTGGTCATTCTGAACATAGCGAAGAATCTTTCCTAAAAATCTTCCGATAAGTCCCTCCATTCGGGATTTACACTTTGAACAAGTTCATTCTTTTTTTGTCTGGTCCAACCTTTAATTTGCTTTTCTCGAGTTATTGCTGAATAAACATCTGTAGTGCATTCATAATATACTAATTTATTTACGTTGTATTTCTTTGTAAACCCTTCTATCAATTTGTTTTTATGTTCATATATTCTCCGCTCTAAATCATTAGTGATACCAGTATACAGAACTTTATTGTTCCAATTTGTCATTATATAGACATAATACAAAGGTATCACTCCTTAAGATATAAATTCCTTCGTTTCACTCAGGAGAAGTCTTCGCTTCGCTCAGTATAAGACCCTTCGCTTCGTTCAGTATAAGACCCTTCGCTGCGCTCAGGGTGACAAGTGGGGCTCAGGGTGACAAGTGGGGCTCAGGGTGACAAGTGGGGCTC
>DUML01000098.1 GCA_012839895.1 Peptococcaceae bacterium
TAAGTCGATGCCCCCTTTTAAAATGTGACAGGAAATTATATTTACTATAAATCCCATATTTTACTTTTAGAGGATAAGTCTTTTGAGTTTGAATTATTGTAAAAAGTTTTATGCAACGTTATTGATTTTTATTAATTAAATTGCTTCCAGTTAATATCTCGCGTTAATTATCTCTCGCAATTACTTTCGTTAATTGCAAACTTCCAGTCGAAAATAAGCCGAATGCTTAAAATTATACAATAATTTCATTAATGGGTTTAATTTGTGTACTTAACTTCCATAACTTTGTACTATTCGACACTATTTCTGAAGGAAATTCGCTTTTAATAGCAAATATTAAAATAGAATTAAAATAAAACCAAAATGCATTCCGGAGGTAATGTATGGATAACAGGGAAGGTCTTGTCAAGGAATTAGTTGACCATTTCAGGGAAATGAGGGAAATTTTAAGGCAGGAATGGATCGAACAAATGACTGCCAAGGACCTAATAGCAAGCCTGACTTCGGACGAACTTAATTCTGAATCTGCCATTATCTATGACACTTGCGTCGACTGTTTAGAAACAGGCGATTACCAAGCCGCGGAATCTTATGCTAAAATGCTTGCCGAGCGCGGGGTCTTAAGAGGGATGACCACCGAGCAAATTATAGGCGGTTTTCTTACCCTGCGGGATATTTACGGACGCAGCCTATTTGAGCGTCACCAAAAAGATATTAAACGCCTATCTATGGCTTTAGATATTTATGAACCAGTCGCCAATAAAATTCTCTCCATTGTTGCCTTAGCTTTTATTGAGGAAAGAGAAAATGTCGTCCGCCAACAGGAAGAAGCCATCCGGGAACTTTCAACCCCTGTCCTGCAATACCGTGACGGTTCGCTTATTTTGCCCATAATCGGGGTGTTGGACACCCATAGGGCTAGGCAATTAACCGAACAACTGCTTAATTCCATTCGTGCCAACCGGGCAAAAGTAGTTGTAATGGATATCACCGGAGTCCCTGCTGTTGACTCCAAGGTAGCCAACCATTTGGTCCAAACCGTTGAAGCCTCACGCCTTCTAGGCGCAAATGTCGTTGTTACAGGGGTTTCCCCTCAGATTGCGCAAACTCTGGTAACTTTGGGTATAGATCTAAGCAGGCTGAATGCAGTAGGCGATCTGCAAGGGGGTATTGAAGAAGCCGATAGGCTCTTAGGTTATAAAACTGTCAAATACGAACAGGCTGACAAATTTATTAGCAAATAAGGTGAAAACAATGAAAGTCCCAATTTTAAAACAGGGTGATTACTTAATCGCTTCGGTTCAGTCTGTTTTATCCGATTCTGATTTAAGTTTATTGCGCGATGAAATAGCTGAACGAGTAGGTAGGTATCGCTCTCGTGGCGTTATTATAGACGTTACTGCCCTTGATGTCATAGATTCTTATGCAGCCCGAACTTTAAAAAACATCGCGCAGATTACCAAACTTCGGGGAGCTGAGACCGTTATTGCCGGTATTCAGCCGGAAGTAGCATTTTCAATGGTTCAACTTGGCTTAACTTTAGATGGAGTTGCCACTGCCCTCGACCTGGAAGAAGGTCTCATCTGCCTGGATAAGCTTACGAAAGGGATGATAAACAAAAATGGCGGATGAGGTAACAGTGAATATTCGACTGGAAAGCGCGATTGTCTATGCCCGGCAAAAAGGCCGGGAACTTGCAGCCGAATTGGGTTTCTCCCAAAGTGAGCTAACCATAATTGCCACTGCCATCTCTGAATTGGCACGCAACATTGTAGATTATGCCGGAAACGGCCAAATCATTATGCAGCTTATCGAAAAAGATGGACAAAAAGGTATTATGATTAAAGCTCAGGACAATGGGCCTGGTATACCGGATATTGAACTGGCTATGCAAGACGGCTACTCTACAGGAAACAGTTTAGGCTTAGGCTTGCCGGGGACAAAGCGGCTAATGGATGAATTCGAAATTGATTCCAAGGTAGGGCAGGGGACAACAGTTACAGTAATTAAGTGGAAACGCAATGACATTAATTTTAAAATATAAATCCGGTAACTTTTTGAGGAAAACTGTTTGGGAAAATTCGTGGAGGAGTTTGCTTGAATATTTACTTGGAATGGGGAGTTGCTTTCCAGAGAAAACCTGGAGAAGTTGAAACCGGGGATCTCTACTTGGTAAAACCTTTCCCTGGAGGATATTTAGTTGCGGTTATCGACGGGATAGGCCATGGTAGAGAAGCAGCTCTTGCCGCCCAAAGCGCAGCTTCAATTTTGGAAGCAAACCCCCAGGAAAATATTAATATCTTAATCCAACGTTGCCATGAAGCCTTAAGGAATACGAGAGGAGTTGCTTTAACATTAGCATCTTTTAACTGCAAAGAAATGACTATGACCTGGGAAGGGATAGGGAATGTAGAAGGAATTATCTGCTACAACAGTTTAAGAGCGAGAGCATCATCCAAGTCGCTTCTACTTCGCCCCGGCATTGTAGGCTGTAACCTTCCAAACCTCCAAGAAAACTCCTTAAAAGTCTCTACCGGCGATACATTAATCCTGGCAACTGACGGTATTCATTATTGCTTTTCTCAGGGCTTGGATGTCAGCGCATCTCCCCAGCAAATAGCTGAAAAGATACTAAGCCGCTATGCCAAAGGCAATGATGATGCCCTCGTGCTAGTAGCCAGGTTGGCTCAAGGAGGCAAAAAATGAGTAATGATATAAAAAACTTAATAGAAAAATATCAAAATTCCTTGCAAGCCTATCTGCAAGGAGGCGGAGAGATCGCCTTATTCAACGCCCATATTCTGGGCAGGACGTTTCTCGCTCAGCACTTAAGAATCCTGGATATCGCGGAAATTCACAAGGAAGTTCTTATGACTACTTTACACCAAATGTCCATTTGCCCCACTATTTGTCAAATGATAAACCGCTGCATGGTTTTTCTCTTGGAGATATACTCAGCTTATGACATGGCAGAACGCGGCTACTTGGAAACAAGTGCTCAGTTACATGATTTAAAAAAGTTCCGGCAGGAAATGTCCCGTTTGGAACAAATGAATATAATCGGCGAAATGGCTGCAGGAGTAGGGCATGAGATCCGAAACCCAATGACTGCTATTCGTGGTTTTTTACAGCTGTTGACAGCCAAAAATAATTATAACGACGTCCAAGAGTATTTCGAGCTAATGATTGAAGAATTGGACCGGGCCAATGCCATCATAACGGAGTTCCTCTCGTTGGCCCGCAATAAAATAGTAAATTTAAATAAACAAAACTTAAACGATATCCTCGAAGCTTTGAAACCACTATTAGAGGCTACCCTTCTCCAATCGGATAATTATCTGGAGATCCAATTAAGTGAAATCCCCGACCTGCTTCTGCATGAAAAAGAAATACGCCAGCTTATACTAAACTTAGTTCGTAATGGGCGGGAAGCAATGGCCGGGAGCAGAGGCAAGACCTTGACTATTCGTACCTACTTAGAAGGTGACGAGGTCGTCTTAGCCGTCCAAGATCAAGGTAAAGGCATAGAGCCCCATATCCTTGAGAAATTAGGGACTCCTTTCCTGACCACCAAAGAAAACGGGACAGGCCTGGGACTTCCGGTATGTTATAATATTGCCGCCCACCACAAAGCGACCATCGATGTGGAAACAGGTCCGGAAGGAACAACTTTTTATGTCCGCTTTAAACACCCTCAATTTAATTCGGAAACTGTGTAAAAGCGTAACCCAAGACTTAAACAATAGTAAAATATCCTTTCTAAATTAAATGATATCAACATTGTCTTTACCGGGATTATCAGAAGGATTATGACCGTAAAACACTAAAATCTCTTGATTGCGGTAAGCACGGTCAATCCTTCTTTAATTTTTACTTTTACCTTCTTGCTGCCTTGGATGTATAGCGTGAAAATTGATAATAAATTATTTCGCGAACATTTGTTTGATTTAAGGCCGGCTTGTGGTACAATTTTATTGGTGGTTAAGATGAATACTCTGGAAAAACTGCTGATTCTCGCCGATGGAGCTAAATACGATGTCTCCTGCGCTTCCAGCGGGGTTAATAAAAGCAATAAAGGCGGCCTGGGCAATGCTAAGGCTTATGGCATTTGCCACACCTGGTCAGCTGACGGCCGCTGTATATCTCTTTTGAAAATTCTCCTCACCAACTACTGCATTTATAATTGTGCCTATTGTGTAAACCGCAATCAAAATGACATTCCCAGAGCGAGCTTTACCCCCAGGGAAGTTGCCGAATTAACCATTCAATTTTACCGCCGCAATTATATCGAAGGCCTTTTTTTAAGCTCAGCCGTTGAACGCAATCCTAATCATACTATGGAAAAAATTTATCAGACCTTGGCTATTTTAAGGAATGAGTTTCATTTTCACGGCTATATTCATGTCAAAGTTATCCCTGGTGCCGACCCGGCTCTAATCCAAAAAATCGGCCACTTAGCCGACAGGATGAGTGTCAATATTGAACAGCCCAGCGAGGAGAGCCTGAAATTATTAGCCCCGCAAAAAAGCATGCAAGCTCTGCTTTTGCCGATGAAACAAATTAGCCAGCAAATTATGGTTAACTCCGCCGAGCGAAAAATTAGCCGCCATGTCCCAAAATTTGTGCCGGGCGGACAATCAACTCAAATGATTATCGGGGCAAGCAATGATTCCGACCTGGCCATTCTGAAAACCACCGAAACACTTTATGAGAAGTTCCACTTGAAGCGAGTTTACTATTCCGCCTATGTGCCGGTTAATGAAGGGCCAAATCTTCCAGCCCTTTCTTCTGCGCCCCCTTTATTAAGGGAACACCGCCTTTACCAGGCCGACTGGCTTTTGCGTTATTATAAATTTAAAGCTGACGAAATCGTAAGCAGAGATTTTCCCAAGCTTGAGACTGATGTAGATCCTAAAATAGCCTGGGCTTTAAGAAATATCCACTTTTTCCCCAAAGAAATAAATAAAGCCTCCTATGAGGAGCTCCTGCGGATACCGGGAATTGGAGTAACCTCCGCTTTACGCATAATCCGCCAGCGCCGCTTAGCGCCGGTCTCTTATGACCACTTAGGCAAAATGGGGGTAGTGCTTAAAAGGGCCAAATATTTCATAACCTGCCAAGGGCGCTACTACGGCGGTATCCCGATTGATGCCCACCTTATCCGGCGGGCTTTAGTCTCACCTGAACCACATGCTATACAGCTGACTCTATTCTAAAGAGGTCAAACTATGGATTATCTCTATGACGGCAGTTTTGACGGCTTGCTGACAGCTATTTACTTCAGTTACTATGAAGAAAAAGCAGACGGCATCTATCCTGCGGATAATTACCAATACTCCTTGCTGACTGTTTCCAAGCAAGTAACTACTGAGCCGGAGCTGGCTGCTAAAGTCTATGATGCTGTGGAAAGAAAAATCTCGCCGCAAGCCCTGCGGCGTATTTACTATGTCTATCTTGCCAATCACCCGCAAAAGGAAAACCTGATCTTAAGGTACTTGCAACTGGGTTTTAAGTTAGGGCCGGAGGTTGACAGCTATCACACCCATCCTGCTGTCTTGCCCGTCCGGGAATTGGCCAAAAAAGTTTCCTTCGAAGCTCACCGTTTTTACGGACTGCTTCGTTTTATAGATGCCGGCAATTACCTTTATGCTGTTCTGGAACCTGATCATAATATCCTCATCTTGCTTGCCGACCACTTCGCCGACAGGTTAAAGCAGGAAAATTCCATAATTCATGATAAAAAAAGAAACCTGGCGATTATCTACAACCGCAAGGATTGGTACCTAACTGACTTCCCCAAAGATATCCAGATTCCAATCTCCGCCAAAGAAGCTTTCTTCCAGGATCTTTGGGCAAAGTATTTCATGCAAATTGGTATTGAAAACCGCAAAAACAAACGGCTGCAGGACCATTTTGTGCCCCAGCGTTACCGGCATAACTTGGTGGAATTCACAAAATCTTACGCTCCCCCTAGTTTTTTTACCCCGGGCAATAAGGGGACAAAACGACAGTAATCATCCCAGGTGTCCAGATAGCCTTTTTTCAAGGAGGAGTCTTTCTGCCTTACCAGGAGACGGTACAAACCCTCCTGCACAATCAGGGGAACCACGATCCTACCGCCTTCATCCAGCTGGTCTAACCAAGCTTCGGCAATTTCCTGGGCCCCGGCTGTGACGATTACACCACGGTAAGGGGCGTTTTCCGGATAACCTTCCCGACCGTCTCCTACGATGCAGGTAACGTCATAATCGAGCTTTTGCAAGAGATCTTTGGCCTTTAAGGCCAGCTTTTCAATCCTCTCCAACGTGGTAACCTTCATCCCCATCTCCGCCAACACCGCAGCCTGATAGCCTGAACCTGTCCCTATTTCCAAGACTTTGTCCCCGGCCTTTAAAGCCAATAATTCCGTCATTCTAGCCACCATATAGGGTTGGGAGATAGTCTGCCCCTCGCCGATGGCCAAAGGTGAATCATAATAACTGTATCTCCGCATTTCTTCAGGCACAAACAAATGGCGCGGGACTCTTTTTACCGCTTCAAGAATTTGCGGATCTCTTACCCCTTGCGGGGCAATATGTTCTTCTACCAATTTAGTTGCCAGCTCCCGCCAATTATTCAAGAAAGTTCCCCCCTGTCAGCCTGACCCGTGTCAAAGTCTTAGTTTCTTAGTATTATTATACTGTAAATTCCAAAGGAAATACTGTATAATTAGAATGTTGCACGAGGCAGTTCAAAAGACCTTACCAATTTATTATTTTCACTTAAATATCGCTAAAGTGTCCGACGATCCAAGCAAATGAGGTAGAAATTAAAATGGAGTATCTTAAAGTTGGCACGGAATTAATTGCCTATGAGTTTCATAGGAGCAGCAAAGCCAAAAAAGTCCGTATTACCATTAAAAATGAGCGAGTTAAAGTGACTGTTCCTGCAGGACTTCCTTTAGAGTACGCCAAAAATTTTGTGGAAGAGAATAAAGACTGGGTACTAAAACATTGGCAAACCCAACAGGCCCAAGCCAAGAAAGATTTGCCCAAGCAATATGTTGCCGGGGAAAAATTTCTCTACAGGGGAAGGAATTATCCTTTGGTAGTGGAAGAAATCTCTGCCCCACCCTATGAAGCTGCTTTTAAAGGCAGCCGTATTGTAGCAAACATTCCCCCAGGCCTTAACAGCCAGGAACAAAGCCTGCTTCTCAAAAAGCTTATTAAAAAGTGGTATCTGGGGCAGGCCAATAAACTCTTGCCCGAACTCCTGGATTATTATTCTAAATTAATGGACATACCCTACCAAAAGCTCAAAGTTAAAGACCAAAAAACCCGCTGGGGGAGTTGTTCCAGTAAAGGAAACATTAACTTGAACTGGCGGATTATCATGGCCCCCAATCCGGTGACAGCATATGTCATTATCCATGAATTGGCCCACTTAAAGATTATGGACCATTCCAAAGAATTTTGGACATTGGTTGCAAAATATTTACCCGACTATAAACAATGTAAAAAATGGTTAACGGAAAACGGAAAAGAACTGCTCTCTTATTTCTAGGTATTACTTTTTATTCTAAGTATTATTTTTTTATTAGGTATTATTTTTAAATAAATTAATATTAGATGAAATATATATTAGATGAAATTGAGATAGTGTCAAGAAGTTTGTGTAAACTACTTCTTGTATGTATAAGTTAGTTTTCAAACAATTCATTTAGTTCGGCCTGAACTAATGCAAAACCTTTATGTACTCTGGAACCATATTTTTTATTATAA
>DUML01000099.1 GCA_012839895.1 Peptococcaceae bacterium
CAGACATATTCGCAGCTCCTCCTGGTTTTGATTGGTGTGGTAACCTTATCTTACCAAGCAGTTGCGTTTATGTCTTTATTCATAAACACTTATTTATGAATTTGCGAAATTAATGATACCTTATCTACATCTGAAAATACAAATTCAAATACTTAAAACATAGAGACAGGCTAATACAGGCTAATAATGTATTTAGTTTAAAGGAGGGCTATTGATGAATCCAAGAAAAACTTTTGTATTAAGTAGAATCTTAGTATTTCTAGGTTTAATTTCCTGTCTCTTTTTACTGGCACCTACCAAACAAGCCAATGCAGATCAAGGATTGGTTCTCTCAACCAGATACCCCGGGATCAGTGCATCTCCAGGCGAAACTATCACTTTCCCTTTAGAAATCATGAATAACACCAGCCTTAGCCAAGTTGTAAATTTAAATGTTATGACTCAACCAAAGGATTGGAAAACTTCTCTGAAAGGCGGAGGCCGGGCTATCCATCAGGCTTTTGTGAGCAGCCAGAATTCCGCTTCAGTTGATTTGTTAGTAAGTATCCCTGATGAAGCTCAAATAGGAGAATATTCCCTGCGCGTCTCCGCAACCAGTGAAAACGGTAATTTGCAGGATTTCCTGACCTTAAGAATAAAAGTAGCGGAAGGCGAAGTAGGCGCAGATAAACTCACTGCTAAATACTCTGAACTTAAAGGTCCCAGTGATGCCACCTTTACTTTTAAAGTTGACCTTGTGAACAACGGCAGTAATGAACAATTATATAGCCTTGGCGCCCAAAGCCCTGAAGGCTGGCAAGTAAGCTTTACACCCTCTTACGAGAACCAGCAGGTGGCCAGCATTGGAGTTAAACCTGGCGAAACTAAAAGCCTGGATGTTAAAATTACGCCTCCCGTAAGTATTGAAGCCGGAGAATATATAATTCCCATTCGAGCCGCCAGCCCGGTAAACACTGTAACCCAAGACCTTAAAGTTATTATTAGCGGGACTTATAAATTGCAATTTTCCACGCCGTCGGGCCGCTTGAACACGGATATAGTCGCCGGCCGGGAGAAAAAAGTTAATCTTGAAGTAAAAAATACCGGCAGCACAGACTTAAACAATATTAGTTTTTCTTCCGCCGAACCAATTAACTGGTCTGTTACTTTCGAACCCATGGTCATCGAAAACCTTAAACCCAATGAAAGCCGTCAAGTTACGGCAACTATTACAGCTGATAACAAAGCTATTGCCGGTGATTATCTTGTCTCTCTGACAGCCTCTTCCCCGGAAGTTAAAAGCACTGCTGATTTAAGAGTTACGGTGAAAACTTCAACTCTTTGGGGCTTAGTCGGAGTGCTCATTGTCTTGGCAGTAATATTCGGCGTCTATAAAGCTTTCCAAAAATATGGGAGGCGGTAACTTTGGGCCTGGAAAAAGAGTACGCCATTGAAACCATAAATTTATGTAAAAAATACGGTAACTTAGTTGCTGTGGATAACCTTAATTTACAGGTGGAAAAAGGCACTGTTTATGGCCTATTAGGGCCTAACGGTGCCGGAAAAACTACCACCATCCTCATGCTCTTGGGCTTAACGGAACCTACTTCCGGCCAAGCCATTATTGCCGGCTATGATTCCAGCCGCAACCCTTTGCAAGTTAAATCCCTTGTAGGCTACATGCCTGATAATGTTGGTTTTTATGAAGAATTAACTGGAGAAGAAAATTTGCTTTATACTGCTGAGTTGAATGGCTTGCCGCGCTCCCTGGCTAACAAAAGAATTGCCCAAGCCTTGGAAAGGGTAGGGCTTAAGGCTGCCGGTGGGAGGAAAGTCAGCGAATATTCAAGAGGGATGCGTCAAAGACTGGGTATCGCCGATGTCCTCGTAAAGGACCCCCAAATCATCATTATGGATGAACCTACTTTAGGAATTGACCCGAAGGGCATCCATGAACTGCTGGCTTTGATTACCAGTTTAGCCAAGGAAGACGGCCGGACTATTTTGATCTCCTCCCACCTCCTCCACCAAATTCAAAAAATCTGTGATCAGGTGGGTATTTTTGTTCAAGGTAAGCTTATCGCTTCCGGAACCCTTAAGCAGTTGGAATCTCAATTGCTGCCAAGTGATTGTCTGGAGATAGAGCTAAAAACAAGCCCTTCCGATGAAAACCTCCTTGCTCTTTGCCGGGCATTTCCCGGGATCCGGGAGCTTAAGTGGGAAAACGATTTGCTGGTCTTAACCTGCGACAGAGATTTGCGGCAGGATTTTGTACCGGCGCTAACCGCCAATGGCTACTGCCCTATTCACTTAAGTTTGAGAGGCACTTCGCTGGACAGCATTTATTTAAGGTACTTCCGAAAGGAGGAGGCTTAATTGGTAAAAACAATAAAACTGCCAAGCCCTAAATTCAGGCTCCACCTGAACAAACTTCAACTGGCAAATAGAGGCTTTTGGGCGGTAGTCAAAAAAGAGGTCGGCGACCATCTAAGCGGGAAGCGCTTTCTGATCCTTTCTCTCATAGTCCTGGTGACCTGCCTGGGAGCCCTCTATGTCGCTGCCAGCACGATTCGTTCCAATGTCAGCCAGGATGAGCTAGATTTTGTTTTCCTAAGATTATATACTACCGCCGGCTCTTCCATGCCGTTTTCTTTTCTTTCCTTTATCGCTTTTATGGGGCCCCTAATAGGTTTGATTTTAGGCTTTGATGCCATTAACGGAGAAAGAGACAGGCGCACCCTAAGCAGAGTGCTTTCTCAGCCTATTTACCGGGATGCCCTGATTAATGGCAAATTTGTAGCCGGGGTAATAGTGATAGCAATGGTGATTTACGGCTTAGGGTTTTTAGTGGCAGGGCTAGGTTTAATCTTAACCGGTGTCCCCCCGACATTGGATGAATTGCTGCGGCTTTTAATTTATTTGACTTTGAGCGTTATTTATATTTCTTTCTGGCTGGCGCTGGCAATTCTCTGCTCGTTATTGTTCCGGCAAACTTCAACCTCAGCCTTAGCCGGGATAGCTATTTGGCTCTTTTTAGGGGTCTTCTTTGGCCTCCTGGCAGGCATAATTGCAGACGGCCTCTATCCGGTGACGGATAGTTCCACTGCGGAACAAATTATAGCCAACGATAAAGCCGAAAGACTTTTAAGCAGGGTCTCACCTACTTTTCTTTATAACGAAGCCGTATCTACCATTATGAACCCTTCAATCCGAACCCTCGGCCTGGTTTTAATCCAACAGACTTACGGAGCCATTAAAGGCACCCTTTCTTTAGGTCAGAGCCTCCTTCTAATTTGGCCTCATGTGGTGGGTTTAATCGCCGCAACATTAATCTGCTTCGCCCTGGCGTATATTAGTTTTATGAAGCAAGAGATTAGAGCCTAATTAAACAGGGCTATTGCCAAACGAAAATGTACTGACCCCCAATTGTTAGATTCTAACTTACGGGGGTCAGTGCAACGGTCCCAAGTTTAGCGGCAACTGCCATTTTTATTCATTCTTTATATTTGATATTAGCGAGAAATTTCTTCTTTTTATCCTTTAGAAGAGCCCGGAAATCTTCCCTGTGCTGTCAACGTCAATATTTTCAGCAGCGGGCACTTTCGGCAAACCAGGCATGGTCATTATATCCCCGGTCAAAGCAACGGCAAAACCCGCTCCCGCGGCTATTTTGACGTTGCGGATGGAAATTTTGAAGCCTGTAGGCCTTCCCAGTTTCTTGGGGTCGTCCGACAGGGAATACTGGGTTTTAGCCATACAAACCGGGACATCCCCGTAACCGATCTTTTCAATTTGCTCAATATCTGCGGAACTGGAACCGATAAAGTCCACCCCGTCCGCCCCATATATTTTAGTGGCAAGCTGGGTGATTTTTTCTTTAAGCCCCAAGTTAAGATCATAAGCAAAATTAAACTTTTTAGGTTCTTCCATACATTTAATAACTTCCGTCGCTAAGGCTACTCCTCCCTTGCCGCCTTTTTCCCAGACTTCGGACAAGGCCACCCGGACGCCAAGCCTCCGGCATTCTTCTTTGATAACATCAAGTTCAGCTTGACTGTCGGTCGGGAAACGGTTAATAGCGACAACAGCCGGCAGGCCAAAATGGACGGTAATATTCTCGATATGCTTCAAAAGGTTGGGAAGGCCCTTTTTCAGGGCAGCCACGTTTTCCTGGCATAAATCGGCTTTAGCTACCCCGCCATGGGATTTTAAAGCCCGGACCGTGGCTACAATTACAACGGCATCAGGCCTTAAGCCGCTTAACCGGCATTTAATATCCAGGAATTTTTCCGCACCTAAGTCGGCACCGAAGCCGGCCTCGGTAACTACATAGTCTCCAAGTTTCAAAGCCATCTTAGTTGCTATCAGACTGCTGCAGCCGTGAGCAATATTGGCGAATGGCCCGCCATGAATAAAGGCAGGCGTATGTTCCAAAGTTTGGACAAGATTAGGTTTTAAAGCGTCTTTTAACAGGGCGGCAACAGCCCCCTGGCACTTAAGTTGACCGGCTGTCACCGGCTCCCCTTTACGGTTATAGGCAACAATTATTCTTGCCACCCGCCTTTTTAAATCCTCAAGGTCATCGGCAAGACAGAGAATAGCCATTATTTCGGAAGCAACTGTGATATCAAAACCGTCTTCCCGGGGTGTTCCATTGACCTTGCCTCCCAAACCGCTGACAATAAACCTTAACTGCCGGTCATTCATGTCCAGGCACCTTTTCCAGACAATTCTCCGGACATCGATATCCAGTTCATTGCCTTGTTGGATATGATTATCCAACATAGCGGCAATAAGATTATTGGCGGCCCCAATAGCATGAAAATCGCCGGTAAAATGCAGGTTGATATCTTCCATCGGCACTACTTGGGCATAACCGCCCCCTGCTGCCCCTCCCTTTATGCCGAAAACCGGGCCCAAGGAGGGTTCACGCAAAGCAATAATTGTCTTATGCCCCAAATAGTGCAAAGCGTCCCCTAATCCTACCGAAACAGTGGTTTTCCCTTCTCCGGCAGGGGTAGGATTAATGGCTGTGACCAAAATTAATTTACCGTTAGGTGCATCTACTTTAGTCCTTAATAGATTGTAATCAACTTTAGCTTTATACTTGCCATAAGATTCGATATAGTCTTCAGGAATGTCCAGTTTTTCTGCAATCTCTAAAATAGGTTTTAGTCTTGCTGCTTGAGCGATTTCCAAATCACTTTTAAATGCCACTCTCTTCCTCTCCCTTGCCGTTTTTTGTTGTCTATGAATCTGGCAGTACACCTTAATCTCCTTTTTTCTTGGGGTGGCTGATTTTTAATCTTTCGGCCGAATGGTCTTTGCCCAGATAAAAATTCAACCATGAAGATGTATTTTTCAGCTTCCAGTTACAGGGGTTTACCTGGTAGGAATTTAAATTTTCTTCTTCCCGATACTTTTTCAAGTTAGCAAAGGCTCTGACCCAGATACATTTTTTTTGACCCGGATATACTTCGCACCAGCCGTAATAACTTCCCCCGCAAGGGCCGTTTCTTTGGTTTTTCGGGCAATCACCCATTGGGCAAACATACGCCGTATCGATCAAAGCGCAGTCTCCACAATCCTGGCAGTTATATAAGGCAGCCTTCAGGCTATGCTCCAGAGCGTGAAACCCCTTTTCCAGCCGGGTGCCTTCAATTTTGGCGGAAAGGCTGCGCATTGCCGGGAACAGGTTCTTCTCCGGAACAAAAAATAACTTGTGAAATCTCCGGGAAATCTTATACCTTAGCTCTTGCTTTGTATCGTCTTTTGCCGGTGGAGGAGCCATTTCTTCCTTATTCAGGCCGGTTTTTTCGTCCGGGGCAAAAAGGTAATAGCCTTGGTCCTGGGGATAAACAAATTCCCTGATAAGCTCCTGCCAATTAGCTAAATACTCTTCACCCCTATTTATTATATAGGCGACCTGTTCATAGGCAACATCCAGCCCGCCGATATGAACTCCTTGATAACCCATCCTTTTCAAAACAGCATAAAGCTTGGCTGCCCGCTCCAATCTTTTTTGGGCGCCTTTATCAGCACTTGCCCTTTCCAGTTCGACCTCGGCCAGGAGCTTATCCGTAACCACACAGCCGGGGAATTTTTGTTGGTTCATGAGCTTAGCAGCCTGGTAAGTTAAAAGAAAAATATTGCCGAAAAGCGGAATTTGCCAATTATTTTGCCGAGCAACGAGGAGTAATTCATGATATTTGCGGGCATCATAGCCTACCTGGGAAACAATAAATTCAGCCCCGTTAGCAATTTTCTTTCTAAGCTTTGAATACTGAAGTTTAACTTCTGCTTCAGTGGCTTTAAAAGGCGATACTACAGCACCGACACAAAAATTAGCCGGTTGAAAAACAGTTTGCTTCGAAGACGGGGCCTCCAAACCACGCTTCATTGCAGTTATTAATTGCAAGAGCTGGGTAGAATCAAGGTCAAAAACCGGCTTCGGGGTTCCCCAGCTGCCTTCAACCACATAATCGCCGGTAAGAACTAATATATTATGTAAACCTAAACGCTCCAAGGCATATAACTGGCTTTCCAGCTGAGAGCGGTTCTTATCTTTACAGGTTAAATGAATAATAGTTTCCAGGCCCATATCGGCAATTTCCTTGCCGATTACTTCCGGTTTAATGCCTATGTGTCCCCCGGGGTTATCAGTTAAACTGACGGCATGAACAAGATTGCCCTTGGCGGCCTGCTCAGCCAGTTTCAGAACCTTTTCCTGACATGGTTCCCAAGCTCCCCGCCCGGGTACAAGTTCCCAAGTTACGATAAACTCTTTGGCTTGCAACCGCTCTTTTAGTGTTTTTCGTGTTTTTCCCAACCCTGAACACCTCTATTTACCCTCAAAGAGTTTGTCTTTCTTAAAGAGCTTGGTAATTCTATTTTAGGTATAAACAAGTTATTATAATAACATCCTAGCCCAAAGAGGTCAAATTTAGAGATTAGCTTTTACAGATATAGCTTTGCTTATTAAGATTTACAGATTTGCCGTTTACATGTTTAGCCTGTTGCAACTATCCCCGGTTCCGCTTATCTTCGGATAAAAATCACTCAAATCAACTTTCCCGCCTTTTGGCACTATTACAAAATCCCTCGACTCTGAACCGCAAACCAATTTCTTCAATAAAGAACAGTTCCCTTCCTCTACAATGAACTCCAGACCCGCTGCTACAGCAAACTCCTCGGATCTTTTCAGAAGCTCTTTTAATTCTTCTTCCCCGGAAACAGCGGAATCAATGTAGAGGAGAAAACGGTACTCCTTAAGCATAGCCTTGATAATTCTTTTCGCTCTCTGCTCTCCGTAACGCCTCTGCAAACGATCCAGTTCGGCAGTTATTCCTTTGGGACTCTTTAGCCAGCCTTTGCTTAAGAAATAAGTTCTGCTTCTGCGGACAAATTTTTTGTCGCCGGCACTTAATAAAATCTCAATACAGTCCTCGGTCCGGGGGATAATCAATTGGGCGGTGGAAGCAATTAAACCGGCAGTAGCATTACCGCAACAGCCGTAGCCTAAAAGGATGGCCTCATAGCCATTCAGGCTGTCAATTTCCAATTGCAACTTAGTCCGCAATTGTTCAGGATTATTATGGTACTCCGAAGGAACCCAAACCACAGGATAGGACAGGCCTTTTTCCTTCAAAATTTTAGATAATTCATCTTTTAAAACTTCACAGCAGATTATGGCTTTTTTCATGCGATTAATCCATTCCTATTTTCCTTCTTGCAAACTGCTCATTCTGATAAAGTCAGCATCTCTCTCCTCAATAGCTTTCTTAACGGATGGGATAGTCCCATTAATTTTTTCACCAATAATAATCACTCTTTTCCCTCCCTAGACAAGTCTATAATATCTATTCTAGACAAGTCTATACAACTATAAATATAAATAATAACTTTGCTTGCAACCTGCTATTCCAAGGCTGAAAAAGGCGACCTGGCGTACAATTTGCAATAATCCCCTCGATAATAGGTAATTCCCAGCCCGATTGGTTCTTTTTGATAATTGAACAGTTTTTGTTCCACCACCAAAAGAGGCTGGTGGTTATAAAGGGAAAGCTGCCGAGCGATTTCATCGTCAGGCAATTGAGCGGAAATGGTCAATTCCTTCTGAATCGCAAATAAAGAGGTATATTTGGATACCATTTCCGGGAAAGTCCCGTATTGAATCTCTTTTTCCACAACCGGCATACCTTTATAGTAAATGAGATATTTAAGGTCATAAGCTACTTTTTCACTGTTGCTGTAAAAAAGCCTTTTCACCAGGATTATTTTTCTATTGCTTGACAGGTGTAGACTATTCATCACTTCAGGAGGGGGAAGGACTATTTTTACTTCCAACAAACGGGTACGGTCAATGCGGCTGATTAAATTAACCAATTCATTGTAATAAAGTAAATATTTTTCTGAGTCCGGCTCTTTGACAAAGCTACCTTTACCGGCAATGGAAGCAATATAGCCTTCAGTGCTCAATAAAAAAAGGCTTTTCCGCACTGTCATCCGGCTGACATTATATGTCGCACATAAAGAATTCTCGGAAGGAATAGAATCACCCGGCTTTAAGTTCCCATTTCTTATTTTTTCTTTAATCTCTTCCGCAATTTGCAAATATTTAGGCAGTTCCATACAGGTTATTGCTCCTAAAATTTCAGATATTCAGGCAAACTGGCAAGAACATTTTGGGGTTCATTCTCGTGCAAAACTGCTTTAGAAATAATATAATCGGTAGCCTTCTCCATTAAAATAGACTGCCGCAGCCGATCCAAGGCTCCAGGCATGCTTTCGAGTTTTTTTCGTTGTGTTTCGTAATCAAAGCTTAAATCCATAAACAGACCCGGCTGTTTGGCCAAAGCTTCTTTAATATCCTCTTCTGTTACTTCAGCCGCAATATCCTCAGCAACCGCGCAGAGCAGCAAGTTCTTTTTTACCCTCGCCTCAGCCTGAGGACGCAATTCTTCTTGGACATCCCGCAGACTACGCCCGGTAGATTTTAGGTAGCTTTGCATATTCTGACGACCAATTTGTTTTTGAATTTGTTCAAATTCAATCATAATCTGCTGCTCGATTACCTCTTCCGCTAAGGTTAGTGGATTGGTAGCAAGGAGTTGTTCAATCACCGCTTCTTTCTTATTGTTATTCGTCTTATCTTCAGCCATGGAAATTAGAGATTTGCGGATCTCTTCAATTAGCTCGTCCAGGGAAGAAAAGGGCATGTTCGCCAGGAGCTTGGCATCGTCATTTTCGGCATGGTGTTGTTTGCGCAGACCGTCCAGCTGCTGGGCTATATCCTCTTCAGTAACAATAACCGGAGTATAGGTCGCTTCTAAACCTTCGTACTGCTTAAGCTCAATCTCAGGTTCAACTCTAACTTGAACTTCAACGAGGCACGGTTTCCCCACTTCTGTCGCTTGCGGCATAATTTTTGGGAAGGTTAGAGGTTGAATCCCAAGTTCTTTAAGAGCACTGGTATAGTAAGTCGGCAAAATTTTTTCCAGTGCTTTATAAGCTATTCCTTCTAACCCGGGATATTGCTTCAGTACAGCTTCGTTGCTTAAAGGAAAGACATTTTTCTGTTCTTTCCCGTCGGTAGCTTTCCGGTATTCTTCCAGCAATGCTTTTTTAAAAGTTTCAGCTTCGATTTCAATAAGGAATGTTACTTCGTCTTGGTCTTTTTTTAAGATTTTAGCAGGCATGTTTCTCCTCCTATATTTGTAGTCTTTTTACCCTTCCTGGTCATAATGCATTTCTGTAAGCGTCACTATTAATAGTACAATCTATCCACTAATAGTACAATCTCTTAGCAGTATTCTATAATATATTAATTATTCCAATATATTAATTATTTCCCCTAATTTTTGTTTTACTAAATATTTTAGAAAACCGAAAAACTCAGAACTTAATAATCGAAATTCCCTTCTTTATTGCCCTGCCGGCTTAGGATTAGCTTCCCTTTCCCCGCAAGGATCAGCATCTTAGCGAAATGTTCATCCAGCTTGCGGGCGATCTGCCAAAAGAGTACTCCTCCGATTAAAGCGGCTTCAAGAAATTTGAAGCATGTCTTCTCACTGATCTTAAGGCTCGCACAAAACTCACTCATATCCTGAGTTTCCTTGCAATTTTGCAAAGCACTCAAAATCATCTGGTAAGTCCGAATTTCTTTGGCCAACCTGCTCAAAGACAACACCGCCTTCTTACCGTTTCTGCCCGGTTTTTTTACCGTTTCCGTCTGGTATTATAATTCGACTGTTTCATACTCTTCCTGAGGTTGGAAGTATAGGATTCTTTCGCCATAAGTTGGTAATTCAACTCCAGTTCACTAATTTCCTTCAATACTTCCGGATCTTTTGTAAGACTGTATATACCGTTTAACTTCTCCTTCTGGCTTTCCAAAAGATCCCTGGCCCCCTGGAAATCCCCGCTGTCTGCTCTGCTGATAGCTTCTTCTTTAATCTGGGCGGTTTCGAAGATCTCTACCTCCTGAATGACTTTAAGGTCAAGAGTGGACTCCAGCAAACTTTCCTCATCACTGACCTCAATATTCATGTTAATTTCAAAATCTACAGAAGCCAAACCATCCAAGACATCATCATATTTAAACCTAACAGTCCCCAAGTTTTGCTTACCTATCGACCCTCCTTTGACACCCAATTCTACCAGGACGGTCTTGGTTTCCCCGCTGTAAATATCCGGCAGACTGATTTTAACTTCATCTCCCCACTGTGGTTCATAACCCAGTATTCTCAGCACCTCTACCCCCTGGGCAGGCCGGATACCAAGCTCCAGATTCTGACCTGTGATACTGAGTAGCCCCTGCAGTTCTTGGCGGAAGATTTCGGGCAGGTTATCAGGACTGGCGATGTAATAGAAACTTCCTTTTCCCGCTTCAGCGATATCCACCAGCAAGTCTTCCTGGAAATCATCCCCTACTCCCAGGGTAGATACAGAGACATTGTTCTCAGCCAATCCTTTAACCTTCGCTACGATCTTCTCCGGTTCGGTCACTCCAACATTGGCCAGGCCGTCTGTGAGCAGAAGGACTCTTTTGACTTGTTCTTTCCTATAATTATCTCTGACTAACCCTGCCCCTTTGAAAAGCCCCCCGCTTAAGTTGGTGGATCCACCTGGACGGATTGATTTGACCATCAGTGCCATCTGATCCTTATGCACAGCCTTCTGAGGAGAAACCAACGTATTAACTTCGTCGTCAAAGGTAACTATGGAGACAGTATCCTCACTGTCTAAATGGTTAAGGGCAAAGACAACCGCCTTCTTGGTAAAAGAAAGCTTGTCACCGCTCATAGAACCGGACCTGTCGAGTACAAAGCTCAGATTGAGAGGCATCCTGCTCTGCTCCAGTTTTACCTTTGGCTGGACGATCTGCAGCATCAGGTAGACCTTCTGAAGAATATCCGGTTTTAAATATTTATGGCTGAGAAAGAGATTAAGCTTAACCTTTTCGTTCATAGAAAACACCTCCGTTAAAATCAAAACTTTTACTTTTTAAGTTGATTGTACTGAAGGTTAGTGACAGGTGAGTGACAGTCCGAATAATCTCCAAGTAGATTAACTGATCCAGCAGCGGATTATATGCCGCTTTTTTTAATAAGGCTATAAATTCGCTATAGCAGCCATGGATATCCGAAATGGCTAATAATCTTTTTTTCATCTTAATGACCTCCTATCTCAATTTTTCTTTGTCAATATTGTAGAATACATTGCCATTAGGAGGCTAAGAGGCAAATTTCCCGGGGAAAGTAACTTTCCCAAAGCCCTGGAGGCCTTACAGTAATAGCAGTTATTTGAGCACCTTCTTACCATTCAAAGCAAATTTCGTCCATAACGTCTATTTAAGCTTCGCTATCATTTTGTTTTTTATCTTGTTTTTTATTTGGCTTCTTGCTTTTTCTTTTAGGAAGATCGTCATTTCCGGAATAGGCGACCATCATATCCGGAGGCATAGTAGAAGGTGTAGTGACAATAAGCAGCTTTAATTGGGGGGAAAGCCTTAAAGCGCCGTGTTTTATATTGGAATCATAGTAGATACTGTCGCCTTCCTGGAGCAGGTATTCATTCATTCCCACAAAATAGCGCATTTCGCCTTCAATTACCAGAATAAACTCTTCTCCCGGATGGGAGAAAAAGCTGATTTCCTCTTCAGATTTAGGCCGTTTTTTGCTGCCGTTGATATCGTCGCCTTCAATACAGTAGTAAATGCCCATGGATTTTCGTTCATTACCTTTGGTTAAGGATTCAACAATACGCTGGGGAAGAACAATTTCTTGTCGTTCATTTTTTTTGACAACGGGAGAATCGGTGCTGGGAGCGGAAAACAAAGCAGTCACCGGAACTCGGAAAGCTTCGGCAATCTTTTCTAAAGCGACTAATGAAGGGCTGACCAAACCCCGTTCGATTTTACTCAAATGACTGATAGTCAAGCCGGTTTTTTCTGAAATTTCCTTTATACTGCAATTTTGTTTTTGACGAATTAAACGGATATTTTTACCGATTTCTATCAAGTGCGTTACCACTCCTCTATGTAGGCATTTGCTGATAATTATACCTTAAAATGGTTTTAAAAAAAACGTTTATTGTTATTTATGTTTTATTATTGTTTTATCATAGTAAAAATATTTTGACTATTCGGAAAAGGTACTTGAAATTATAAGCCAAATGTAATTAAATTAATATGTAATAATTTTACTGACAAGAAAATATATTTATTAAGAAGAAACTATCTCGGCCCGGTTCTATCCTTATGGTACTTAGTAACGGCTTAGGAAAAGCTATGTACTATTTGGTATGAAGTATTCCGGGCTATTCTGTTATGGACGGACATGAAATCTCAAAATCTATCAATAAAAAGAACTTTCAATAAAAAACTGATGAGGAGTGATGCGAAAAAGATCGTTCATTTAAAGAAGAGCTTCTAAAAAATGCCTGAACAAAAGGAGTTTGGAAAGGAGTGTTCAATTGTGACAGCAGTGAAGGAAAAGGTCAAAGAGGATGTCTGGATTCCGACTTCCTGCAATATGTGCTTCAACAGTTGCAATATAAGGGTGCATAGAGTAGACGGAGTGGTTGTAAAAATCGAAGGAGATCCAAGGAGTCCTCTGGGCGAAGGCAGAATTTGCGGTAAAGGGAATGCGGGAATTATGCAGCTTTATGATCCCAACCGCAAAACAAAACCAATGAAAAGAACCAACCCGGAAAAAGGTATCGGAATCGATCCCGGTTGGGTAGAAATTAGTTGGGAAGAGGCTTATAACATTCTCCAGTCGGAATTGGAAAAAGCCATAGCTAAAAAAGGGCCTAAAAATATTTGTCATCATTGCTTCATTACTAATTTCCCCGGAACCTTTAATGCCATCGCTTTCTTCGGAATGGCTTTGGAAGCTCCAAACTTTATAATTCCCGATATCTGTGGGGCAGCGATTCACGGCATAGAAGGTCTCCTAACCAGTGGTTGCAACGCCGCCCCTGACTACAATTATTGTAAATATATCATCCAATTCGGCTCCCAGGCAGGTACTGCTACCCGCCACGGCTATAATATGACTGTTAAGCGTTTTGCTGATGCCCGTGTCAGAGGGACGAAACTGGTCAGCGTGGATCCCCATATGAGCGCCGGTCCGGAAAAAGCTGATATTTGGCTGCCAATTAGGCCGGGAACCGATGCAGCTTTAGCTCTTTCTATTGCTTATGTCTTAGTACATGAACTTAAAATATATGATCGGGAGTACCTGAAAAAGTACACAAACGCCGCCAGTTTGGTAGATGTAGAGACCGGGCGGATTTTCAGAGAAGAAGGCACAAATAAACCTTATGTTTGGGATTTAAGCGATTCTTCGGCTAAAGTCTTTGATGATCCGGGTATAGGCGAACTGGCTCTGGAAGGAGAATATGTTGTTAACGGTAAAACTTACAAAACAGGTTTTCAGATGTATGCCGAGCATATCAAAAAATATACGCCTGAAGAAGCTGAAAAGATCACTACAATACCAGCAGCAAAAATACGGCAAGTAGCCAAGGAATTCGGTGAAGCTGCCAGCATAGGAAGCACTATTGTCATTGACGGGGTGGAAATGCCCTATCGTCCGGCTTGTGCCGATTCCTTCTCCGGTATTTCCCGTCATAAACACGGTTTCTTAAGCCACTGGGCTATTCTGTCGCTCAATACCCTGATTGGTTCCGTTAATGTTCCCGGTGGGTTTATCGCTTATGCGCCCATTAGTTTAGGATTCCCGGAAACCGGACGCCCGGCCTGGAAACCAACTATATGGGAAGAAGAAAACTTACTGGAAAGCTGCGGCTTAAACTTTACAGAAAACCTTTCCACCTATAGACATATCCGTGAGGGCATCGGAGATAAAGGAGATATGGCCCTTTTCGGCCTTCAGCCTTTAAATGAATTGGATCCCCACTTCCTTTATATCACCCAGATGAACCCTGAAAAATACGGTCGAGAAAAAATGGACTTCTTATTTGTCTATGCCGGTAATCCTATTAAAAACTGGGGCAACCATAATGAAATGGCGGAATTCTTAAAGAGTTTTGATTTTATTGCCGGGATGGACCTCTATTTGAATGATTCGTCCTATTTCTATGATTTATATCTTCCTGAAGCAAGTTATTTGGAAAGATATGACTTCCCACCTACTCTTTACAATAATCACCGGACCAATGGGGGAATCGGTGTACCTTGGTGCTGGGGGATCCGCCAGCCTGTTGTGGAGTCCAGGGATAATGCCCCGGGTGTAGGCGATTTCTTCAATGAATTGGCAAGACGGATGGGTATAACAGATAAATGGAATAAGGCCTTGAACTTTATTTGGAAAATGGAAGGCGAAAATGCCCTTAAACCGGATAAGTTCTATACCTTTCCGGAAATTCTCGATCATATTTATAAAAATTGGTTCGGTCCCAACCGAGGCCTGGAATGGTTCAAAGAAAACGGGCTGATAACCTATCCCCGGAAAGTTGAAGAAGTCTATCTCTTCCCTCAAATGCAGACCAGGATACCTTTCTACTTTGATTTTATGCTGGAAGCCAAAGAAAAGGTGGCCAAAGAGGTCGAAAGAATGGGTATCCCTTGGGAATTGGATGATTACCAGCCGCTCCCCGATTGGAAGCCTTGCCCTGATTATGAAATTCATGATGAAGAATATGATTTGCTGCCCATCTATTACACCAATGCTGTTAATGTGGATACTTGGATGCTGCACAATGCCTGGATTAATGAAATAAATGAAAGTGAACCCTATGGCTACAATATTGAGATTAATAGCGAAACTGCCAAGGCTAAGGGTCTGAAAAGCGGAGACAAAGTAATTTTAAGGGCTGCCAATGGTTATGAAGTCAGCGGCAGGCTCATAGTAGTTGAGGGGCTGCATCCGGAATGCCTGGCAGTCGGCGGCGGCTGTTGGGATATCAAATCCGATTATATGCCCACTGCCAAAGGAAAAGGAGTCTCGGTAAATAACTTGATTGAGGCCTTTAATACCAAGCGGCTCTGCCATGTCAGCTCTACCTTTGATCAGTGTGTCCGGGTTAAGGTTATCAAGGCTTAAGGGGGGAGAAAGATGAGTTATTGTATGGTTATAGATTTAAAAAGATGTGTGGGCTGTCATGCTTGTTCCGCGGCTTGCAAAGCGGAAAACGGTACACCGCCGGGAAATACCAGATCTAAGGTAATGAAAAAAGAGATCGGCAAGTATCCGGAGGTGCGCAGGATCAGTATTCCCATGCTTTGCATGCAGTGTGAAGATCCGGCTTGTGTGGCAGTCTGTCCTTCAGGCGCTACCGTAAAGAGAGAAGATGGCATTGTCAGCATTGATAAAGAAAAATGCATTGGCTGCCGCGCTTGCATTATTGCCTGCCCTTATGGGGCGCGCTATTTCCGGGGAAACGATTTGGGGTATTTTGGAAAAGATCTTACTCCTTTTGAAGAAATAAAATACCGGAACCAACCCAAAGGTGTTGTGGACAAATGTGATTTTTGTTTGGAAAACCGTTTAGCCCAAGGGTTAGAGCCGGCCTGTGTCCAGACCTGTGTAACCAAAGCCAGGTATTTCGGCCAAAAAGAAGAACTGACCGAACTGATTGTCAGCAGAAAAGGCTATCAGCTGCGCCCTGAATTAGGGACCAATCCTTCGGTGTATTATTTGCCTTAGCAGCAAAAATAAAAATACTTCAAAAGGGGGAAGAAAGCAGATGAATGATCAATATAGCCTGTATATAGATTATCGTCCTCAAAAAGAATGGAGCAAAGCGCCTATGATGCTGGAAATGTCTTTTGGGGCCATTGGCGGAGGACTCTTTCTGGTTTCCGCTTTGCTGGGACTAAATACGGGGATAATTTTAGGTTTTCTTTTGTTGGTTGTAGGCAAAGGTGTCTTCCTCTTAGCCGACTTAGGTAAGCCCGAACGTTTCCTAAAGGTTCTGGCCAAGCCCTTTAAATCTTGGATTAGTTTCGGTGCTTGGGTTTTTCTGCTCTTTATCCTGTTTGGTTTCTTTTACTGCTTGCCACTGCTAACCGGTTCAGGTCCCGGTTCCGGATTCTTGAAAATTTTCACTATAATTTTGGCTTTAATTCTTATCACCTACGACGGTTTTTTCCTTGCGGCTTCTAAAGGTATTGAGGCCTGGAATTCGGGACTTTTGCCAATACTCTACGGAATAAGCGGTTTAACGGCAGGAACGGGAATAGGCATGGCCATGGCAGCCAATGAACAGGCTCAGTTATTGCAACAGATTAACGCCGTTCTTCTTATTGTGCTGGCCTTTCTGGTTTTTTCCTATGTAAATTTCCTGCGCAAGTCCACCCTGGGAGCCAGAGAAGCGGCAAAATTACTGTTAGAGGATTTAAAAGGTCCTTTTTGGGGAGGCTTAGTTGGAGCCGGTATCCTTCTGCCCCTCTTATTGGTAGGATTAGCGGCATTAGGTTTAACGGCCGGTTCATCCGCCCTGATGCTTTTAGCTGCAGCTTTAGAAATATGCGGCGTATTCTTTCTCAGGTTTGTGATTCTTAGGGCAGGGGTTTATTCTCCGGTTATTTAGCGGAGTATAATGTTCCAGTAGACTGTAAAAGGGCTGTTGTTTTACAACAGCCCTTCCACTTCACCCTTCCACTTCAAAGTCTGGCAGAGGATTCTTATTCCCAGGCTACGAATTTCTCCACTAAATCTAATATTCTCCGCACTTTTATGATTGCTTTGTAAGGATATTTACCGTCCTTCTTGAATCGAACTCAAGAAACCAGGATAAAACGAGGATAAAAAGAGAGTAAAAAGAGGATAAAAATATGGAATTAATTACAGAAAAAAGGTTCATCTATAAGATTAATGAAGCAGGCAGGCAAAGGATAGGGGATATTTTGCTTAGGGAAGCGACTTATCGTTTTTTAGTCAACGGCCAAGCAATAACGAATTTTAACTGCACACCGGAAAATGTCAGGCAATTAGCCCTTGGCTACGCTTTCAGTCAGGGTTTGTTTTCTGATTTAAGGAACATAGAAAATCTGCAAATAGATGAAGATAATAAAGAAATTTATTTAACAATCAAGCCACAGGAAAAAGTAGCCGAGCCGGAAATAGAAACAGCAGATTCAAAAAAAGAAATAATCTTAACGGTAGCGGAAATTCATGCTTTGAATGAAGAATTCACCCGCAGGTGTAATCTTTACCGTCTGACGGGGGCTTCTCATAGTTGCGCTTTAGCAACTCGGGACGGAATCATCATTTATATGGATGATGTTGCCCGCCATAATGCCTTAAACAAAGTCATAGGAGAAATGCTTCTCCAGGAAATCCAGCCTGCCCACAAAGTTTTTATTTTCAGCGGGCGGCTTGCTCTGGATATGATAGAGAAAGCCGGAAAAGTTGGAGTGAAAATTCTCATAGCTCCAGGTGCTCCAACTTTAGCGGCAGTTGAATTAGCTGAAAGCCTGGGATTAACTCTTTTGGGCTTTGTGCGTCCCGGTAATATTAACATTTATACTCATTGGCAACGCATTAAATAGAAATAAAACCAGAAAACAATCCGGCCTGCTCCAATGGATTTATTAATTCTGATAGTGCCGGATCTTAAAAAAAGCAGCAAAGACTATGGAGAATCTTCTCAAACATAGTCTTTCTTTTTGCGTTTTGTGCGCCTATCCAATTTATTCCGCATAATCGAACTAAAAAAGGGTAAATTAATTACGAAAATACGCGTTTAGGAGGTATCCAATTGAGACAACTAACTCCAACTGAAATTTCATCACTAAGAGAGTTCTTGACAATGGAAACTACGGGATTAATTACATTAAAAACTTCAGAACCATTAATCAGTGATGAACTATTAAAACAAGCCTGTAGAACCGGAATTGCTGCAGCTGAGGGACGTATCAAAGCCATTCAGCAGTTTATTCAGGAGAATAATATTGCTGATGTTCAGGGGGTGCAACAATGAGCTTTTGGGATGAAAAAATCTTTGGCAAAGATTCATTGACCGATGATAAATATCTTGCTCTAAGTATGTTAGGGGCTTCTAAGGCATCTGCCCTTGCCTATTTAACTGCAACTTTAGAATCTGCTACCCCAGAAATCAGACACCTTTATTTCGGCTTCTGTACTCAAATTACACAGGCACATGAAGCACTAACTGGACTTTGTGTTGAAAGAGGATGGTATCACGCTTACGGGCAACCTGTTGATCAACTAAAGGAGGCCTTCAGCGATTCTGTTAGTGTCATGAGTCCTAATGCTTAGAAGCTGTACCTCCAATTTTATTTTACCCGACCTATTTTCCTTCTCAATAATTTGAGAAGGATTTTCTTTTTATTTTGTTGCTCTTTATATCTAATGTTCACTACATTTCATTTCGTTTAAGATTGTTATAGAATCAATATTCCATTTTAATTTATTTAAACTTAAACTAAATAACAATTCACCGGAATATATTTTTTTGACTATATAATTTTCACCATAATCAATAATTAAGAAACTAACCATTATATCCATAGAGTTTACAGAACGTCTAATTGTTTTAAAGTCAATTGAAGGCGCTTTATAACATTATTGGGCTCATAAAAATATAAATATAACCCAAAACAAATAATACTTAATAGAAGAATGACCAGAATTAATAAGTTTTTCCGACTCATTTAAAGAGCCTCCTAAAATTATCTGGTAAAAGAAATATATTCATTAGTAAGGAAAGCAATGAAATAAATCCCAAGTGGTGAATTTATATTGCTTTTCGACCTATTTATAGGTTGTCCCCAAATGTCCCCAATAATAAATTATTTGGTAGTTCTATGCATTTCCGGCATAAAACAAAATCCCGCAATCTCTTGCAGGATCTGGGTTTCAGCTGGAGCCGATGGTCGGATTCGAACCGACGACCTGCTCATTACGAGTGAGCTGCTCTACCCCTGAGCCACATCGGCATAAAAATAATTGCTTGGATTAAATTACTTATCGCTAAAATACATATCGTTCTTGAAGTATTAATTCATGAATAGCTCTGTCAGGCTTAAACAGTATACCATATCAAATTTGATTTGTTAAGAATTTTTTTGTTTTTTATTGGTCACTCCTTTTGCCCATTTTCGCACGTCTGCCTTATTGGGACTCATATTGCTTATTCGCCTTTTTTCCCTCTTCTCCTCACTCTTTTTCTTTCTTACTTTTTCTTTCTTCTTTTTACTCCTTTTCTTACTCTTTTTCTTCTATTTACTTTTATATTGATTCCTTCTTTTTTTATTTTGTGTCCAAGCTTTTTCCATAGTAGAATATTTAATTGAGGTGTTGCAAAAATAATGAATACGTCTCTGAAATTAATGGGTACATTTTTTCTTTTTGTCTATCTTTTGCTTAACTACTATATTGGCCTGCGCAGTTTGCAAGCCTTACGCTACTTTCTCCCTTCCTTAAGCGGCTTCCTCTTTTGGCCGCTCCTGCTGGTTCTTGCTTTATCTTACCTTGCCGATCGGATCTTCAGGTTGAACTCTTCGTTCTTGCAACTTATCGGCTCTTTTTGGCTGGCATTTTTCTTTTATCTTTTAGTGATTTATCTGGCCATTGACTGCGCAGGCTTCTTAATCTCTGTTTTAAAAGCAAAACCTACCTTAAGCCAATATTGGCAGAATAAATTGGTTTATCTTCTAGGCTTAGGTTTAGCGGCTATAATCATCCTATGCGGGACCTACTGGGCTCGCAGCCCTCATGTCGCCCATTATAATCTTGACATTGCCAAACAGCCTGCGGGACTGGAGAATTTAAAAATTGTCCTCATTTCCGATTTACATATTGAACCCCATTTAAATGCCGATTACCTGGAAAAGGCCGCCGAGAGGATTACTGCTTTAGAACCTGATTTAATCATGATCGCCGGGGACCTGGTAGAAGGAACTATTGACGAGCCGAGCGCAGAAAAATTAAGCGCGGTAATCACTAATCTTAAAGCTAAATACGGTATCTATGCCTGTTTAGGCAATCATGAATATTATGGCGGCCAAGCGGATGAGATCACCGAATTCCTTAAAAACCTAGGAGTAGTGGTCCTACGGGACGAAATTGTTAGCGCCATAGAAGATAAAGTTTATATCGCCGGGCGCAATGATTACGGTGCCCGTCATGCTATCAAGGAAAAGCGCAAACCGCTCACGGAGATTCTCTCCGGCGTCGATACCGCTAAACCTATCATCCTGCTCGACCACCAACCCCAAGCAGTAAGGGAAGCACAGGAGGCAGGGGTGGATTTAATGCTTTCCGGTCATACCCACGGAGGACAGCTATTTCCTGCCGATTTAGTGACCAGGTCTCTTTTCCTTATTGACCGGGGCTGGTGGCAAGAAAACAACTTTAACCTAATAGTCTCGACAGGCTTGGGCTACTGGGGTCCCCCGATCCGAACCAGCTCCCGCTCTGAGATCGTAGAAATCGAGCTGAATTTCACTCCAAACAAAGCTCCTAGCGAAATTAACACTAAAAGTTGACTTTTTTCCAAGCAGCTAATAATTCCTAGGAAAACGAAAACACTAAATGCTTGGGAGACTGTTACCCAAGGGGGATCATGATAAATTTCTAATGTCAAAAGAGAATGCTTATTTGTCACGGAAAGGTGGCTTGTTCTTTGGAATTACGTCTTTTGCTGATTGCTGTTACCCCAGTGCTGGCCTTAGGTTTGGCAGTTTATTTTACAGACCGGTATGATCGGGAACCTTTCTTCCTGCTTCTGAAAGTCTTCGCCTGGGGCTGCCTGGCTATTATTCCGACTATTGTAGTAGAAAGAACCCTGCTGGCGATAAACATTTTTACCGGTATTGGCGCCAGCGCTTTTAATGCCTTTATTGTCGCCGGCTTAACCGAAGAGTTCTTTAAAAGAGAGGTAGTCTTAAGAGGTGTTTATCTCCACAAGGCCTTTAACGAGAAACTCGACGGCATTATTTATGCTGTTTTTTCTGCTTTAGGCTTCGCTATGATTGAAAATATAATGTATGTATTCGTCAATTACTCCATTAACCCTTATGTCGGAATATCACGGGGCCTTTTCTCCGTGCCGACCCATGTTCTGCTAGGAGTTACCATGGGTTATTACCTTTCTTTAGCTAAGTTTTCTTATAACTATTACTTGGAACGGATGTATTTAAGAAAAGCCCTGCTGGTTCCGACTTTTTTACATGGCATTTTTGACTTTATTCTTATGGCTGATGTGCCAATCCTCTTGGCTTTATTTATTCCTTACGTTCTATACCTTTGGATAATAAACTTAAAGAAATTAAATAAATATTATCGTGATTCCAAACAAAGGTTTTTAGCCGATACTACTCTACATATTAAGTAGAAGGGCTAAAGATCACTGTATCAAAAAAGGGCCATGAAAAAGGAACCGGTTTGGCAGTCGGTTCCCTTTTCCTGTAAAATACATTTCTTAGTTAGAATAAAATTTAGGAAATTGGTTCAACTTTTCTCTCTTTGACCATTTCTTCGTTAGGTTTAAAAAGTAGAGTAATGCAGTATAAACCACTAAGACCGACCAGTGCGTAAATAATCCTCGGAGGAAGCGGACTGACCCCGCCAAAGATTGACGCTACCAGGTCAAATTGGAAAAGACCTACAAGTCCCCAGTTAATTGCCCCAATGATAATAATCGCCAGAGCAATTCTCTGCCAAGTGTTCATAAAATCACACCTCCTTTTTCCACAATTAACTTATCCTTTATTTAGGATTGCGAAAAAACGTCATTTTTATTCCTAAATTTTCTTATTTTTATATTTTTTAATTTTATTCTTTTTTACCCCAAAAAGAGGGGCTGCCCCTTTACGAATAACTCTTCGTTTTGCGGGCAGCCCCAAATTCTTGGCATGATTATTTTGATTATTTAAAGCATTTAGATGGCATTTAACATATTGGGAATAGCTTTATAAAATTTTTCCACTTGTTTGGCTAAAATTTTGCAGGAAGCTTCTCTGTCCTCCAGCTCATCGTTGATGTTGTCCAGGAAAGATCCCGCTAAGGCTTTTAACCAATTGTTATCCGGGTCGGTTTCTATAGCATCACTATATTGGTCATAGCGGGCAAAGATATGCCGGTGCAATTCTTCAATATCATCCTCGTCATAATTGGAAAGTTCTTTAAGCTGATGGAAAAGCAGGAAATGCATTCTATCCAAGGCTTCATTATAGATATCTTCGTCTCTTTCCCACCTGGTATACTGCTTAATCATAATAAACATATTAAGGATTGCCGTTTCTATGTAGAGATCATCCCGGTCTACCTTTCCTAAGCCAATTTTTTCTAATGTCTCTAAATCACAAAGGAAATCGTTGGTCTCACTTCCTACCAAGTAATAGAGGACTTCCCCTGTTTCTTGCGGAGTTGCTTTCTGGCGTTCTACTTTGTCAGCCATATTAAAACCTTCTTTCAAGTTTTTTTATTCTTTTTCGACTTTAATGCAGCTTTCTTTTTCTATTAAAACACTTCTAAACTAACTGTGCAATTCATACCTTAAATTTTTGTTAGAATTTCTAAAAAAATGCCTAGATTGAAGCTGATTTAGCAGGGATTTAGCAATATATAGCGTATAGCTATTCAAAAATAAGTAATTTTAAAATTAGAAAAATTGGCCGAAGAACAGCCTGTTCCTAGGAAACGAAAGGAGTTAAATTATGACAGACTCTCAAGGTTTGAGCAATGTTACTAAGCAAAGCCTGCAGCGCGTTGTGCTCACTATTTCTGTGGCAGGTTCTTTTCTCACCCCTTTTATGATCTCCGCACTAAACATTGCCCTGCCTTCAATTCAGAAGGAATTTTCAGTTGACGCTGTTGTTTTAAGCTGGATAGCGACATCCTATCTCCTGGCTACCGCAGTCTTCCTGGTACCTATCGGCAAAATAGCAGATATTTATGGACGGGCAAGAATCTATAAATATGGGATAATAATCTTTACTTTGTTCTCTTTTGCCTCCGGGCTTGCTCATACTATCGAGTTTTTAATCTTGACCAGAGTCTTGCAGGGACTTAGTGCTGCCATGATCTCCACTACGGGGATGGCTCTTATTACTTCTGTTTTTCCTCCACAAGAGAGGGGTAAAGCCATAGGCATTAGTGTTTCAGCGGTCTATATCGGCTTATCTATTGGCCCTTTCCTGGGCGGGATACTTACCCAAACTCTCGGCTGGCGCAGTATCTTTTTCACTATTGCCCCCTTAGGCCTTTTCGTTATTTTTCTCATCTTTAAATTTCTTCATACTGACTGGGCTGATGCTAAGGAAGAAAAATTGGATCTTCCCGGCAGTTTGATCTACGCCATTACTTTAGTAGCCATTGTTTATGGTTCCAGCCTTTTGCCGGACCTCCCGGGAATCCTGTTGATGCTTTGCGGAATTCCCGGTTTTATCCTCTTTATTAAACGCCAACTTACAGTTCCCAACCCTGTTTTTGAGGTCAGGCTCTTTAAGAACAACAAAGTATTCGCTTTTTCCAATATCGCGGCATTAATTAACTATGCCGGCTCCAATGCTACAACTTTCCTTTTAAGCCTTTACCTGCAATATATCAAAGCAATGACCCCGCAACAAGCCGGTGTAATTCTGATTATCCAACCCGTAGCCATGGCTCTCCTTTCTCCCCTCGCCGGCAGGCTTTCCGATAAGAAAGAACCGGCTGTGATTTCTTCCCTGGGGATGGGGTGTACAGCCCTAGGGTTATTCATGCTTACTTTTTTGAGTGCAACCACTCCCCTCCTTCTAATTATCTGTGCCCTGCTGGTGCTCGGCATTGGCTTCGCCTTGTTTTCCTCGCCTAATACCAACGCCATCATGGGTACTGTAGAAAAAAGATACTATGGTATTGCTTCGGCTTCGGTCTCTACCATGCGACTTTTAGGCCAAATGCTTAGCATGGCTCTGGCTACCCTTCTTATTTCTCTGTTCGTTGGGAAAAACCAAATCTCCCCGGAATACTATCCGGCTTTCCTGGATAGCATCCATGTCAGCTTCCTAATCTCCACCTTACTCTGTACAGTCGGTATCTATTTCTCCTCAGCCCGGGGCAGTCTCCACCAAAACAATAAGAAAGGCGGAAAGTAAAGAGAAAGAGAAAAGAGAAAAGAGAATAGAGAAAAGAGAATAGAGAATTGAAAATTTAAAACTGAAAACTGAGAATTGAGGATTAAAAATAAAAAAATTAAAGTACATTTACTATATTCCGCGGGCTTACCTTTCTTGTTTATAATTTAATAAGCAAGAAAACACTGCTTACCAGCAAACTCCTAATGCATTTGTTAACTCTTTGCCATAAAATTAACATTGTAATTACACCTTTATCTTTTTTTAATTTTATTTACAACTGCAGTTGTAAAAAGTTATTATTTTCCCACATTCTTAAAATTATTTGATAAGGAGAGTTAACTTTGCAAAGGAAATCAAAAGTTGTTTCTTTTCTGTTGGTAACAGTGTTGCTATTTAGTTTTATTTTTCCTACCGCCCTCTTCGCCTTAGATAACAATGCCCCTGTGGATAGGATCTATGGCGCCGACAGATACGAAACAGCCTTAAACGTAGCTAAAACCGCCTATCCGGCAGGCGCGGAAACTGTTGTACTGGCTCCGGGAGCTCAAGCCAACCTGGTTGACGCTCTCACCGCCGCTCCCTTAGCCTATTCCAAAAATGCTCCCATTCTCTTGACCAAGAACAATGAATTGCCTTCTTCGGTTAAGAGCTACCTGGCATTAAAAACCGAGACTGTCTATGTTGTTAGTAAAGCTATCAGCAGTGCGGTAATTGACGAGCTTACAGCCATGGACATTGAAGTTATTGAACTGGGCGGTAACAACCGTTTTCATACTGCAACCAATATTGCTGAAGAGCTGGAGAACGTTACAGGCATATTTGTGACTACCGGTGTTAATAACGCCGATGCCCTTTCCATTGCTCCTATTGCAGCTGCTAATGGTATGCCTATTCTTTTAACCAATTTAAACGGCCTGCCCGCAGAAGAAGCAGCTTATTTGAAAGAAATTAAAGATAATATAACTCAGTCTTATGTTATCGGTGGGTTATCCGCCGTACCACAGGCTGTTGAAGATGTTTTGCCCGGCGAAGTTTTAAGAATTTCCGGTAATGACCGTTTTCTTACCAACTTGGCAGTGCTGGAAACTTTTTATGCCGGTGTTCCCAAGTTTGAAGCTATTTTTGCCGCTAACGGCACCAATGCCCATCTGGCTGACGCTTTGGTAGCTTCCACTCTGGCAGCCGCTAAAGGTGCGCCAATGGTACTCGTAAACTATGAATTTGATGCTGCTGCCAAAGCTTTTGTAGACAGCAAACTTTCCGCAAATGGCCGAGTAACTGCCCTAGGCGGCGAAGCTATTGTCGCTCCTTCCGTTCTTACGCCCAACTATGTAAGAGCCGAAGATTTTGGGGTTGTAACTTCTGCAGTTAACGGTTATTCCGTTGGTTTTAGACTTCTCAGCGGTACCGACAAAGTTGCCGCTATAGAAGTAAGCCTCTTTGACCAACACGGCCAGATTCTCGCCAAAAACGTCAGCAGGAACAAGCTGTTCAGTATTACCGGCAACAACAACCAATTCTCCAGCCCCTTTAACATTAACGGCAGTTATGCCGGCGATGACTACTGGGATTATGGCGAATGGGCAGGTTCAGTATATGATATCCCGGCTAAAGCCGTTATTACAGTGCACCACTTTGACGGCCAGACCTTTACAGTAGAAAACACCAACCTAACCGGTAACCCTGAGGACCTCTTGACTGAAGATGAAAAACACCTTAAAGCTGAAGACTTTGGCGTTGTAACCAGCGCTGCCTCCGGTGTTTACGGCTACTCGGTTGGCTTCTCCCTGATTGACGGTAAAGACGCCAGCGATCTCTCCGCTATTGAAATCAGCCTCTATGATGAAAATAATAACCTTCTGGCCAAAAATACCGCCACTCATCGAGTTCTGCGCCTGACTGCAACTCAGCTTTCTTCTCCATTTAATATCGACGGTCCTTTTGCCGATGACGGCTACTGGAATTATGGTGCTTGGAACGGTACTATCGAAGATATCCCGGCCAAAGCTGTCATTAAAGTAACTTATGCCAACGGCCGCACTTATACCGTAGAAAATACCAAGTTGACCGGTGATCCTGCCAAACTTAGGCAGCCTGAAATCACCACAAGCCTAGCCGACAATGTTACGGTTGGAAACGACATCGAATACAGTGTGTCAACTGTCGCTAACCGTTATACTGGTCAGGTCGTCCGGGTGAAAACAACTCTAACTGAAGGTAATGCTCAAGATTTTGCCTTAATGTATCAAGAAGGGGACGAATTCAAACCCCTGCCCTTTAAAGACGGTGTAGCCTGGTTCGGCCCCGCCGCCGGGTTCCCCTTCTCCGATGCTACCAGTAATTTTAAAATTAACTTCCAAGAAGCCGGGACTTATACCTTTAAAGTTGAGGTAGTAAGGTTGAGCGACGGCCAAGTTCTTGCTACAGCTACCCAAAGTGTAACGGCTGAGACAGCTGAATAAATGTTTAGAGCTTGGTTTTGTGGTTAAGTAAAAAAATTGCTCCCCCTTAGGGTAGATAAGGTAAAAGATTTAACCTGCTATCCAAGGGGAGCTTCTTTTATAATTTGAAATTATATATTTTTGGATTAATATAATATTGAAATTATTCTCTTTATATTAATAGAATATTTATAATTTATACCTTATTAAAAGTTCAAATGACTGAAGTTTGGCTTCAAGATGGCCACCATAAGAAAAGTTTCTGGGTAGACTTCAATTCTTCTATGAGCTGCTTGCGGAACTGAGCCTCATCTTCCTGGGGTGGCGCTATTTTCATTACTTTGTCCACAATTGCCTGACAAACCTTATCCACTTCTCCGCTTTCCTCTAACTTAGTAAAAGCAAGCTCCAACCAATCGAAGCCGGCCCCTATTATGGAGAAAGGAGCAATTTTTTCTATACTCCGCAGTTCACTTATCAGCTTGCCATTGCTGAGATTATAATTTTCGCCGTTAGTCTGCATCGTCCTGAGAATGGCATACTGCTCATTTCCTTTAATGATCCCCAAGCGCTTATGCTTTTGATCAAAATCACAGATAAAAGTAAAATATCCCCTGGGTAAACCTGCTTGTATTTCCTGCATGAAGGTATCGCTGATCTTAGGTATTTCGAAGCCGTGAACATATTTTTCATTGCCTTTTTTATCATAAGCAAGGAGCTGCAGCACTGAATGTTTCGCTTTTTCCCAAATAAAATTACTGACTTCTTCCGAGAATTTAAATTCTTCCGCCATAGCTTTAAAATGTTTGCCTTTGACCAATTTGTTTCTAAGCCACTCATAAATATAATAGCCAAGTAGGGCAGCCATAGCCCAGACGAATCCTGTGATAATTATTTTCAAATTATCAACTCCCAACTCCCAAATAAAATTTGCTTTTTCATAAAAAACTAGGATTAATGCTATTATTTATCATTTTATCTTTATCCAGAGAACTTAGTCAATTTAATAATTTTTTTCTTGAAAAAAGCCAAGAACCAAACAAAAAAACTTAGAAAACCAAAAGAAGCCAAAAAATACTGAAAAAAGTGCAGAAAAACTAAGATACCCGGCAACTTAACTGCCGGGTACTTGCACCGCTACAGGGCGGTGAGCCTTTGAGAAGGGTTATTGACCTTTCGGTATTTCCCCTATCTCCATTCTTATTGTTTTTCGAGACAAAAAAATTATTCTTGACTCTCCTAGTAAATTCTTGAAATTTATCCAGCACAAAGGTTCTCGCCAAAGAATTAAAAAGCTATGTTTTCTTGCGCCTTTTCTTTGAAATTTAGCTTTAATAGTCGTATAATAAGCCTAAGATTCAATTGTCAAGGGGGGTCTTTATGGCTTTATGGCAAAAGGGTATTGATGATCCGGATATTAAGATAAGACGTTATCACTGCCCTGAGTGTGGGGAGTACTCACTGCATATTAAATACGAATCATTTGCGGAGTGTGAAAACGGCTGTTTTCTTACGGATTCATCTGTAATTGATAAACTTATTGAGAGCAAAGATTATAAGGGAGTATTTCAAGAGGACGAATTGAAATACAATTTTATTTAACTGCTCCCCCTAAAGGAGTTTAAATTAGGGATTTGATGTTTCTTTACTATAAGCCATTGAAATATCTGCTGGTGGTGAAAGGTATCAATAACGGTCAAAAAAAAACCTGGTCATTTGCGGTCATAAAGGGGATAATTTTAAAAAAGTTCCATGATAATAGCAGTGTTTTAGCTGATTGTGCAGTTATTAATACCCGAAGGATTTATTATTTATCAATTATTGCTATCCCATTGCGTATTATCGATATTTATCTGTTCGCGTTCACAAAATCCTATGACACACTGGTTCAGAAGACATGGAGTCAGGGAATTATTGCCTCCCATTCTATATTGCTGATTTTTATGATCGGGTTTTTCTTAACTTCTCATAAACTAAAAAACAGAATAGAACCAAATGCAACCATGTTCGTATTGCAATACCTTGTTATGGTTGTTATCATGACCTCCGGTATTGCCATTGTTACCCTTGATCAATTGGTAACGACTAATATCACACCGTTTTTAATAGTATGCATTGTCAGCGGATCAGTTTTTTTAATCAGACCGTTGGTTTCCTTTTTAATTTACGTTACTTCGTATGTGGCATATTATTGTTTAATTGGGCTAACCATAACCGACCAGCATATCCTGCTTTCCAATCGAGTTAACGGAATTACCGCCATTGGACTCGGTTTCTTGCTTAGCATTATCCTGTGGCATTATAATTACACCAATATAGTCCAAAAGAGGCGCATTGAAGTACAACAAAAACAATTAGAACAAATGGCATATTATGATCCGCTTACTGATTTGCCTAACAGGCGCTTGTTAGAGAAATTGGTCAAGCGAGAGTTTTCTTCAATGCAGCGTTACGGTTATGAAACGATTCTGATCATTTTAGATATCGATAACTTCAAAAACATTAATGATACATACGGGCATCGGGCAGGTGACGATATCCTTAGGCAAATGGCCGATCTATTAAAAAACAACGTTAGAGAATCAGATACTGTGGCCAGGTTTGGCGGAGAAGAATTTATTATCCTTATGCCCAATGCTTCTGTAGAAGAAGGATATGCCTATGCCGAAAGACTAAGAAATTTGATTACGGAAACAAGATTCACTATCGGGCCGATTGAATTACAAATTACTTCCAGCTTCGGTATATCTTCTATGCGCGATATCAATAGCCAAACTTTAGAGGATTATTATTTCCTTGCCGACAAAGCACTCTATTTGGCCAAACAAAGCGGCAAAAACAGAGTTGAAAAAGCTAATGGGGACAGGGATTAGATTAATAACCTTTAAGAAAAAATGCCTTGTAGAGAGGGCTTCTTTTTTTTTGGGGGTTTTTCACGCTAAGAAATTATAACCTTTCTAGCTTTATCTTGGCTTGGCTTTCTTCTATAATAATTTTAGGTAATTAAAGAAAGCAGGTGAAAATAATTGTTGATTATCGACCGTTTTGAAGAAAACTGGGCTATTATCGAAGCTCAGCTAAGGGAAACGCCTAATAAAGTTATTTTTAAACTTCCCAGGTCTATCCTGCCGGATGGGTTAAAAGAAGGGGATTGTTTAGATATAATAATAAAGAAAAATGAGGCCGCTACAGAACTTAGAAAAAATCAAGCTTCCGTTCTCCTGCACAAACTAACAAACAATAATAAAGAGGAGGATTCTCTTGGCTAAAAAAAGGAAAACTATCCCGGATAAAGAACCCTTTATCAGTAGAACTTGGTTTATCTTTGCTTGTTTGATCATTTTTGCCCCTGTAGGGATTTATTTGCTCTGGAAATATAAAAAGTATGACCCTGCCCTGCGCGTCGTGCTCTCCGGTGCTTTTGCTTTATTATTCCTTTATAACAACTGGAACTTATTCTTCCCCAATACTGAAACCGTAAGTAAACCAAATTTTTCACTTTCAATTGACTCCCCAGCCCAGGAAGCAAATTCAAACCAAAAGTCTCAAGTTAACGATCCTCAAGAAGAATATATTCCTCCGGTCCTCCCTTCACCGGATTTTGCAGACAAACGCTTGCTTAAAGTACACTTTTTGGATGTGGGCCAAGCAGACAGTATTGTTATCCAGACTCCCGGAGGTAAGACCTTATTGGTAGACGGCGGAAATCAAGAGGACGGGGACTTTGTTAAAAACTACCTTGTCGGTTTGGGGGTAAAAGAACTTACTGCCGTTATCGCTACCCATCCTCATGAAGACCATATCGGCGGCTTGCCGGCAGTAATTGAATCTTTCCCGGTGCAGAGCTTTTACCTGCCCGAGGCTACCCATACTACCAAAACCTTTACCGATTTGTTGCAAGCTGTGGAAAAAAGCGGGGCCCAAACCATAACTGCCAAAGTGGGCAAGAGCATCCCCACAGATGAACTTAATTTAGCCATGATTTTTTTAGCTCCTAACAGCAATAAGTATGCAGAGCTCAATAATTACAGCGCAGTCTTAAAAGTTACCTATAAAGATATTTCCTTCTTACTGACGGGTGATGCTGAACAACTGTCCGAAGAAGAAATGCTGAAATATAACCGTAATGTTAACGCCACCGTTCTGAAAGTCGGGCACCATGGAAGTAAGACTTCCTCGTCTTTAGACTTCTTGAAAAAAGTCAGGCCGGCTTACGCTGTTATTTCCTGCGGCCAAGATAATGAATACGGCTACCCCCATCCGGAAGCAATAGCCAACTTAAAAGAAGTTGAAGCCGGAACTCTCCGGACCGACGTTTTGGGAACCATAGTGATAGAAACAGACGGGGAAAAATTGGGCATTAAAGTTCAAAAATAGTCTATAATCCAGCCAGAGAATCTTATTCTAATAATATAGAGATTATATTCTAATTCTAATTTGGGTTTAATATATTTTGTTTAGAAACATCCTAAATACTTAATTCCAAATTCTTAAAATTAACTGGAGTATCATAATTTTAAAACATTAAATTGGAGAATGATTAATTTAATGAAAGAAGAAATCCAGCAATTTTTACTAACTCACTTAAACTTTTTACCGCCGGAATTGCTTGTAATCATTGTCTCGGCTACTCCTATCCTGGAATTAAGAGGCGGTATCCCTTTAGGACTGGGCTTTGGTTTTTCCTTTTGGGAAACCATGCTCTTATCCCTTATAGGTAATATCCTGCCGATTTTGCCTACGTTAATAATATTTCAACCCCTCAGTAAAATTCTATTGAAATATCGCTGGTACAAAAGCTTTTATAATTGGCTTTATGGCAGGACCCTGAAAAAAAGTACCCAAATTCAAAAATATGGCGCAATCGGCCTGATGCTCTTTACTGCAGTTCCTTTACCTACCACCGGCGCTTATACCGCTTGTGTCGCAGCTTCGATCTTCGCTCTGCCTGTAAGGATTTCTTTTCTGGCCATCTCAGCCGGTGTTTTGATTGCCGGTTTCGGTGTAGGTATCGCTTTATATTCAATATTTTGATTATCGAGATTTTAATTATCCAAATTCTAATTATATTAAACAGGCTCTAACGCCTGTTTAACGCCAAATACTATGATATTTGCTAAATAATCTTTACAATTTGTTAAGTTAAATTATATTTTTAACAGATAGATATAAAGAAATGACCTTCAACGGTCATTTCTTTATACATTTTATAACCATTTTTAAAATCATGGTTAACAATTCCTCAAATACCTTTAAGTTTAAATTGAATTTTGTTTAAAATAGTTCTATTATTATAATATCTTCGTTTTACTCATTTAGTTTAATTTTTTTTAACCTCTCCTAATTAAGGAGAGGCTTTTTTACGTTTAACCAGGAAATTTGAGAGTGAAGCTTCTTTTTAAAAATCATATATTATTATAGTATAATGAAAATTAAAGTATTATAATTTTATTTAAAGAGCTAATTAATAATAAAAGGAAGCCCAAAATTGCGCAAAATCTAAAAGTATTTAACTTAAATTTCCTTTCCAGGGTATGATACCATTTCAAGGTTATTTGGGTATAATGTATGATAGAATAAGTTTAGTTGAGAGGAAAGATGGAAGTTGCAGTTACATATCCATTTTGTAGGCATTAAAGGAACTGGGATGAGTGCGCTTGCCCAGGTCACCTCGAAAATAGAGAACGCTGTTATTACCGGTTCAGATGTATCTCAAAAATTTTTTACCGACGCTATTTTAGAAAGAGCCGGTATTCCTGTTTTAGAATTTAATCCAGATAATGTTGTAAACAGCAATATAGTAGTTAGGTCTGCCGCTTATGACGATAGTCATCCTGAGATTGTCAAAGCCAAGGAACTAAATATTACCATTTTCACTTATCCGCAATTTTTGGGCAAATTAATGGCTAAGAAAAAGGGTATTTGTGTAGCCGGCACTCATGGCAAGACTACTACTACGGCTATGGTTGGCAAGATTCTTTTGGATAATGGCTATGACCCCTCCATCGTAGTGGGCAGTGACGTCCCCTGCATCGGAGGGAATGCCCACGCCGGACAAGGGGAATTTTTCCTTGTTGAATCCTGTGAATATCGGAGACACTTCCTCAATTATTCGCCGGAACACTTGATCATAACGAATATGGAATTTGACCATCCCGATTATTTTAAAGATTTAAACGATGTCCTGGCAGCATTTAGCGAACTTGCCGGCAAACTTCCGGCTCACGGCAATTTAGTCATTTGGCGGGAAGACCCCAACTGGCAGTCAATTAAGACCAAGGCTCACATTACTACCTACGGATTATCAGAAGAAGCTGATGTACGAGCCAGCAATATTGCTTACAATAATTCAGGGTGCAACTTTGAAGTGCTTATAAAGGGTAAATCTATTGGCTCTCTCCAACTGATTGTTTCCGGCCGGCACAATATTTTAGATGCCCTGGCTGCTATCGCCCTTACCGAAAGATTAGGTGTGCCGACTGGCTCAATCCTTGAGTCTTTGAAAAGCTTTAACGGCACAAAACGAAGATTCGAACTCTTGGGGACCCGGAAAGGTGCAGTAATAGTGGATGACTACGCCCATCATCCCACCGAAATTCAAACCACCCTGGATGGGGCAAGGCGTTGTTATCCCGATAGAAGAATCCGCGCTGTGTTTCAACCCCATACCTTTACCCGGACCGAAAAACTCTTTTACGAATTTTCCCAGGCTTTTCAGGAGGCTGACGAAGTAGTCCTAGCCGAAATATTCTCTTCTGCCCGGGAGAAAAAATCTGCGCATAATAATCTATCTTCCGCTTCCTTGGCTGATGTAATCCAAGCCAGGGGGATTAATACCAAGTTCTTCCCAACCTTGGAAGAGATTAGCTCTTACCTGGCTGAAACCTTGGAAGAAAGAGACTTGGTTATTACCTTAGGCGCCGGAGACATTTACAAAGTAGGTCTGAATTTAGTTTCTTAAGTGTTAGATTCTCAGGCAATAATACGTCTAATATTAATGCTTTAAAAATAATTGTTAATGCTTAAAAATATAATTGCTTTGCTAATAAATGCTTTAATGATTTTCTAAAGCTTTATAAATGCATTAATAACTTTGGGCAAATATTTTAACAGTTTATAAAAAATACTTTATTTATTAAATAAAATACTATTAGCAAATATTATTAGCGAGGAGAAAAATGTTTAAGAAATTATTATTGTTATTAGTTCTTATTATTTTTTTCTTAAGTGGCTGTGCCCAAACTACTCCTTCTACCGAGGTAACGCCTCCTCCGCAGGATAACCCTCCCCAGGAAAACGGGGATAAGGATTATCCCCTTCCCCCTAAGGATTATGTAGATAACTTTTTATTAAAAATTGGAGAGGCCACCAGGGAAACCATCAGCTATAAAGATATAGCCAGCGTTGCCGTCCTTGTCAACAAGCAAAATGAACTGCCTGCTGACTATGTTCCCCCGGATTTAGTCTATGTGAACATCCCTTTTACTTTTAATGAAAAAGTAGAAAAAAGAATGATGCGTAAAGAGGCAGCAGAAAAGCTTGAGGAACTTGTGGCGGCAGCCAAAGAAGAAAACATCATTTTATATGGAGTATCAGGCTATCGTTCTTACCAGACTCAAAAGGCTCTCTTTGCTTACTTCACCCAACGGGACGGCAGTGAAGAAAAAGCCAATATGATCAGTGCCCGTCCCGGCGAAAGCGAACATCAAGCGGGCCTGGCTATGGATGTTTCTTCTCAGAGTGTCAACTTCGGTCTTGTGGAGAATTTTGGCGATACCAAGGAATATGCCTGGCTTAAAGACCATGCCCATAAATACGGTTTTATCATCCGCTATCCTAAAGGCAAAGAACACATCACAGGATATTCCTACGAACCTTGGCATATAAGATATGTAGGAGTTGACCTGGCTACCAAGCTTTATGAAGAAGACTTAACCTATGAAGAATACTTGTTCTTTAAAATTTAAAAGTGCCGGCTGTCAGGCCTTTACTGCAGGCAAGCTTGGCTACTTCACACTTTATATCTTCCCAGTTATAACACCTGGTGACCCCTGTAGGAAGCTTTCCTTGGTTGTAAGGGGCATCCAGCAAAAGGACAGGGACCCCGATAGCGGCTATTTCAAAAGCATTGGTCGTAAAATCTTCCACAAATACATCCAAGCAATACTCCCTAACCGCAAAGGTTTTACTGGCCCCTCCGGCAAAAATTATTTTCTCATCCGGCAAACCATATTTTTTGAACCATTTCCTGGTTACCTGCTCCTGGATACCCAGTTTGCGGGCAGTTATGAAAATTATCTCATGCCCGGCTTGAAACCAAGACTCAATAGTGGCCAGGGCTCCAGCCATTGGTTCAGGTGCGAAATACAGATATTCAACATTCGCATCGAAAAAAGCGCTTAAATCCTCCTGGGAAACCTCAAAAAGTTCAGTCATCTTGTAATTATCGATTTGTGCAAGGTTTTTGCCGTAATGTTTGTTAAGCTCCCGCAAAAAAACCGGAAAACTATTAGCCACCACTCCGTCAATATCCAGTCCGATTTTTAATCCCAATCCTAATCCAGCCTTTCTAATTTTGGTAATTCTATAGTATACGGCAGCTGGCGCTTATGTTCACTTCCGGCATGCAGTTTTTCAATTTTCGCTGCTACCTCTGCCGGAATTTTTTCTCCAAGGAGATAGCGATCTAAAAGCTCATAAGACAATCCCATTTCCTGTTCATCGGTTTGCCCTTCCCACAAACCCGCTGTCGGTGTCCGGGAGACTATTTTTTCCGGCAATCCTAAAACCTTAGCCCAGAGGCGAACTTCAGTTTTGGTTAATGAAGCTATTGGCAGAAGGTCCGCTCCGCCGTCACCGTATTTGGTAAAATAGCCAACATAACTTTCCGCAGCGTTATCAGTCCCAACCACCAAATAATTTTTCAGATTGGCAACTGTATAAAGAGTAGCCATCCGGAGCCTGGCTTTAAGGTTTCCTTGGCTCATTTGCCGTAGATTCTGCTCATAGCAGCCTTTAGCGGCTAACGCCTTTTCCACTTTGTCAAATATTAAGCTCTGAGCCTCCCCAAGATCAATCTCAATAACTTCCAGTCCTAAAGTTTCAGCAACGAGCAAGGCATCTTCTCGATCTGCCGGATTGGAATGGCAAGGCATAATCACCCCTAGTGAATTATCCGGACAGGCTTTCTTGCAGAGGCCTGCCACCACGGCCGAATCTACTCCGCCTGAAATGCCAAAGACTAAGCCTTTGGTCCCAGCTTGGGCATTCTTTTCTCTAAGCCATTCAACCACAATTTTTTGCCTTTGCAGGATTTTTTCCTTATCCCACATCATGTTCTACTCCTTTCCATTATTAACTTCTTTTCGGCTGCTGAAGCCGTTTTTCAGCCTCAATTGTCGTTTCTTAATTAATCTTTAAGAGAAATTAATCAAATCTTTGGCTTGGCCGCTAAAAGAAAAACAAATTTACTAGGAAAATTTACTTTTTTAAGGTTCGAATCTTAATTTTTAAGATTTAATCCACAATATCCACAGCTTTATCCACAAATTCTTTGCCGGCCTGCCGAAATTTGCCTTTGACTCTTAACCTTAGCCATTATTAAACATTGTACAATAATACTTTATTTTTTTACTTTCTTAAAAGTTATTTTTTCAATTTCGAGCGCCTTTTTTAAGATTTGGCAATTCTCAAAAATTCAATGTTATATTTTCTCTTTACCGACAAAATCCTACCACAAATAGGACTTTAGTACTTTTTGACTGACTCTTATTGCTTCTTCGACAGCTTCCGGAGCAGGACCTCCGGTAATATTTCTTTTTTCTACACAGTTTTCTAAGGAAATCTCCTGGTAAAGATCGGCTGCAAATACTGGAGAAATCTCTTGCAGTTCTGCCAAAGGTATATCCTCTAAAGCACAGCCTCGCTTCGTGCATTCCAGGACTAACCTGCCAACGATAGCGTGGGCTTCCCGGAAGGGAACATTTTTCTTAACCAGGTAATCCGCCAGATCCGTAGCATTAGTAAAGCCTTTCCTGGCTTCTTCGGCCATAATCTTGGTATTAACCTTCAAAGTGGCCAGCATTGGCTCCATAACCAATAAACATTTTTGCACGGTATCCACAGCGTCAAAGACACATTCTTTGTCTTCCTGCATGTCTTTGTTATAGGCTAAAGGCAACCCTTTCATAACAGTTAAAAGGGTTATTAAATCCCCGTACACCCTGCCGGTTTTGCCTCTGACCAGTTCGGCCACATCCGGGTTCTTCTTTTGCGGCATAATACTTGACCCGGTAGCATAGGCGTCATCAATAATTATAAAAGAAAACTCCCCGCTGGACCAAATAATCAGCTCTTCACACAGCCGGCTTAAATGCATCATTAAAATTGCAGCCGCGCTTAAAAACTCCAGGGCAAAATCCCGGTCACTTACACCGTCTAAGCTGTTTAATGTTACTCCTGCAAAACCAAGTTCCTGGGCAACTTCTTCCCGTTGTAAGGGGAAAGTGGTCCCGGCTAAAGCTCCTGACCCCAAAGGGGAGATGTTTAGCCTTTGGCGAGCATCCCTTAAACGACCCAGATCCCGCAGGAACATCTGGACATAAGCCATGAAGTGATGAGCCAGGGTGATGGGCTGGGCCTTTTGAAGGTGGGTATAACCCGGCATCCAGGTGCGTAAGTGCTGGGCGCTCAAATTCATTAATGTTTCAATAAGTTTCACCAGCAAGTCTTTAATACGGTCAATTTCTTCCCGCAGGAAAAGGCGGAAATCCAAAGCAACCTGGTCATTGCGGCTCCGGCCGGTATGGAGTTTCTTACCCAAATCCCCGATCCTCTCTGTTAATAACTTTTCAATATTCATGTGAATATCTTCCGCGCCTATTTCAAACTGTACCCTGCCTTCTTCAATGTCGGTAAGCAAGGTTTCAAGTCCCTCAACTATTTTGGCAGCCTCTTCGGCGGTCAGGATTCCAATTCTGCCCAGCATCTTGGCATGAGCAATGCTTCCCCTGATATCGTGTTTATATAAGCGCTGATCGAAGGAAATGGAGGAATGGAAATCTTCCACTAAAGCATCCGTATCCTTCTCAAAACGGCCTCCCCATAGTTTCATTTTTAAACTCCTTTCAATCCTATAAATTTATAAATAATATTTAAGATACTTTTTCCAAATTACCTCCAGTATACTGCTAGTATACTGCAAAAAGCGATTTTTTCCCAGCTATAACAAAATAATGATAACCGCTTGTCTCGGCAGTTATCATTACAATCCGATTTTAGGAAACTAAAGCTCTGAGAGTCTGCTGCTCTTCAGAAAATAATCATTTTATATCTAGATTGCCGTTTGGCTATAGTCTAAATTGTCATTGGCTACTGTCAGTTATCTTAAACCAGCCTTTTTTTCCATTAAAGCCCTGACTTTTAAAGGCAGGCCAAAAAGATTAATGAATCCTTCCGCATCCTTCTGGTTGTAAACCGCATCTTCGCCGAAAGTGGCAAATTCCTCGTTGTAAAGGGAGTAAGGGGATTTTACCCCTGCCGGAATGCAGTTTCCTTTATAGAGTTTCAGCCTCACCGTACCGGTTACATTTTTTTGCGTAACTTGGACAAAAGCGTCCAAGGCTTCCCGCAAAGGCGAGTACCATACCCCGTCATAGACTAATTCGGCATAACGCAGGGCGACTTGCTCTTTATAATGTAAAGTCATCCGGTCAAGGGTTAATTGCTCCAGATATTGATGGGCAGTATAGAGGATAGTCCCGCCCGGTGTTTCATAAACGCCCCGGGATTTCATGCCTACAAGTCTGTTTTCCACCATATCCACAATCCCGATGCCGTTTTGGCCGCCAAGGGCATTAAGCTTTTCCATAAGCTTAAGAGGTGGCAGCTTCTCCCCGTCAAGCCCCACCGGAATACCCTGTTCAAAGTCGATTTGGACATAAGTAGGCTTATCCGGGGCTTTTTCCGGAGAAACACCAAGAAGATAAAGGTCATCCTTGGGCTCGTTCCAAGGATCCTCCAAGTCCCCTCCTTCATGGCTTAAATGCCAGAGATTGCGGTCCATGCTGTAAGGCCTTTCTTTAGTTACAGGGACAGGGATACCCCGCTCCTTGGCATAATCAATGGCATCTTCCCGGGATTTAATGTTCCATTCCCGCCAAGGGGCAATGATTTTAAGATCAGGATTTAAGGCTTTAACTGTGAGTTCAAAGCGCACCTGGTCATTGCCTTTGCCGGTAGCTCCATGGGCAACGGCTACAGCCCCTTCCTTTTCAGCTATTTCTACTAACCTCTTGGCAATTAGCGGACGAGCAAAAGAGGTGCCCAAAAGATATTTTCCTTCATAGATTGCTCCCGCCCGAAGGGTTGGGAAAATAAAGTCAGTAATAAATTCTTCTTTTAAGTCTTCAATATAGATTTTGGAAGCCCCGCTTTTAAGGGCTTTTTCCTTCAAAGGCTCCAGCTCTTCCCCCTGGCCCACGTCTGCAGACATAGCGATAACTTCGTATCCGTAATTTTCTTTAAGCCAAGGGATAATAATGGAGGTGTCCAGCCCTCCGGAATAAGCCAGTACTACTTTTGCCATAATATTTTTCTCCTTTCCTTCCACTCCTGCAAACTTCTCGCTTAGCCGTTTTTTATTTATCTCACATAACAAAGGGCGTTTTGTCTCGCGACTTACTACATTACTAAAGCCATTATGGCTTTATGAGCATGCAACCTGTTTTCAGCTTCTTCAAATACTGCGGATTGGGGTCCTTCTATGACATCTTCCGTAATCTCTTCCCCTCGGTGCGCCGGTAAACAGTGCAGGACGATAGCTTCGGGATGAGCAAGCTTTAAGATTTCCCCGTTAATTTGATAACCGGCAAAAGCCCGCTTCCGAATTTCACTTTCGCTTTCCTGCCCCATACTGGCCCATACGTCTGTATAAAGAATATCCGCATCCTGGGCCGCTGTCTTAGGATCTTCCATAACGGTGACTGATCCTCCGCTTGCGGCGGCATTATCCGTAGCCATTTTCACAATCTCCGGCGCAGGCTGGTACCCTTGAGGAGAGGCTATAACGACGTGCATGCCCATTTTGGTGCCTCCCAGGAGCAGAGAGTGAGCCACATTGTTCCCGTCTCCTATGTAAGTAAGCTTTAAACCCTTAAGCTCCCCTTTGTATTCCTTAATTGTCATCAGATCGGCTAGAACCTGGGTAGGATGAAGGTAATCAGTCAAACCGTTAATTACCGGAACGGTAGAATATTTAGCCAAGTCCAGGACCTCTTGGTGGCTGAAAGTTCTGATCATAATCCCATCAACCATCCGGGAAAGCACCCTGGCGGTATCGGCTATAGGCTCCCCTCTGCCCAGCTGGATATCCCTGCTGCTTAAAAACAAGCCGGTGCCGCCCAGCTGGTAAATCCCCACTTCAAAAGAAACCCTGGTTCTGGTGGAGGATTTGGTAAAGATCATAGCCAAGGTCTTACCTTTTAAAACGGGATGAGGAATTCCCGCTTTAACTTCAGCTTTTAATTCCAAAGCCACATCAATCATCTGCTGGATTTCTTCCGCTGTAAAATCCTGCAAAGAAAGAAAATCCCGGCCCCGGAATTGCTCCTTATTTAGTTGAACCATCTTTATATCTCCTTCGCCAATCAAGATCTTGGTTTACTCGTCTATTATACCTATCTTAAGGGCTTAAGCCAACTATAGGCAGACAAGAATTGTATTTTTGTATATATTTGCAACTCCATGTATTATTATACTTATTGATGCATAATTATGCAATAGGTATCTAGTTTATATCTAGTACCCGTAAATTTTTTACTGTTATGTTCTCATGTTATTTTGCCACCTTGTACCTTCATTTTTATTATCGGGTTATCTACTTTTTTTGCTTATAATCATCTTGTCCGCTCTTGGGTCCCATAATAGTCATTAGGCTGGTTTCTGAAGGCTCTTTCCAGCATTAGCTTCACCCTGTTCAGCTGATTTACTTCACTTGCCCCGGGGTCATAATCAATAGTCACTACATTGGTCTGGGGATAGATTTCTTTGAGGGTCTTCAGCATCCCCTTCCCGGTAATATGATTTGGCAAGCAGGCAAAAGGTTGCATACAAATGATGTTATGGGCGCCTTCTTCGATTAACTCCACCATTTCAGCCGTTAAAAGCCAGCCTTCCCCGGTATGGTTACAAAGGGAAAGAATCGACCTGACGCTCTCCGCCATCTCATAAATGGTTAAAGGGGCTTTAAACCTCCGGCTTAAGGCTAAGGCGGCCCGCATGTCATCACGGTAATGCTCCACATATTTAACAAAGAGATTGCCGAGGATTTTTTGTTTCCGTCCTCCGGCCAAATAACGGTGTTCAAATTCCCGGCCATAACCGCAATAAAGGAAGAATTCAGTTAACCCGGGAATTACAATCTCACCGCCGGCTTTCTCAATAACTTCGGCCATGTTGTTATTGGCTGCGGGATGGTATTTTACCAGGATTTCTCCCACCAAACCCACTCTTGGTTTTTGCTCTTCGCTAATTTTTATTCTTTCAAAATCCCGGACAATTCCCTTGAGATTATCCCGGAAAACTTTACGCTCTCCTGTCCTGACATTGGGTTTGCAGATCTCGAGCCACTTCCTAACAAGCTCGTCCGCACTCCCGGCAACCAACTCATAGGGCCTTACCCGATAGAGCACTTTCATTAACAAGTCGCCGTAAACCATGGCCATAACCGCTTTGGTAAACATGGAAGGCGTGATCTTAAAACCGGGACACTTTTCCAGGCCGGCTACGTTTAAGGAAATTATTGGTATGTGTCTTAAGCCATTGGCATCCAGGGCTTTTTTCAAAAGGGCTAAATAGTTGCTGGCCCGGCAAGGCCCGCCGGTCTGGGTCATTACGACTGAAGTGTGCTTAAGGTCATACCGTCCGGATTTTAAAGCTCTAAGCAGTTGGCCAATAACAATTATTGACGGGTAACAGGAGTCATTATTAACATATTTCAGCCCTTCTTCAATATCCTCTCTCTCTACTTTGGGCAAAATCTCAAAATGGTACCCTTCGGAGCGAGCCACTTCCTGGGCCAACTCAAAATGAATGGGTGCCATCTGGGGAGCAAGGATGGTATGGGTCTTCCGCATTTCTTTGGTAAAGAGAGGCCTGGGGACCGCTGTTTGCGATTTGTTTGTTCCGTCAGGTCCGTCAGGTAAATTCGTGCTCCGCAAAGGCAGCGAAGAAGGTAGCGGACCGGCTGCTTGAGCTTTTCTGGCTTCCATAGCAGCCTTAAGGGACCTTAGCCTGATCTTAATTGCCCCTAGATTACTGACTTCATCAATCTTAAGCAGGGTATATATTTTGTTTTTTTGCTGCAAAATTTCCTGGGCTTGCTCGGCGGCAATGGAGTCCGGACCGCAGCCAAAGGAATTGAGCTGCACCAGTTCCAAATTATCCTGACGGGCTACAAAATCGGCCGCTTCATAAAGACGGGAATGATACATCCATTGGTCAAGCACTCTTAAGGGGCGCTGGACTCTTCCCAGGTGGGCAACCGAATCTTCGGTCAGAACAGCCATGCCCAAGGAAGTAATAAGATTGGGAATACCGTGATTAACTTCCGGGTCAAGATGATAGGGCCGGCCGGAAAGGACAATTCCACAGCGTTTGTTTTCCTCCAGCCAGGCAATTACTTCTTCTCCTTTGCGGCGAATGTCCTCCTTGACCTTCTTGTCCTCTTGCCAGGCTTTTTCCACAGCCCGAGATATTTCCGATATAGAAATATTAAACTCCCGAAATTCTTCGTAAAGCCTTTGCACCAATCTTTTCTTATTGTGATAAGGGAGAAAAGGATTGTGGAACTTCACCCGGTTTTCTTTGATACTGTCTATATTTGCCCGGAGGACTTCGGAATAAGAAATCACAATCGGGCAGTTATAAACATTGTCAGCTCCCTCAAATTCTCTTCTCTCCCTGGGAACACAAGGATAAAATATATGTTCTACTCCTTGCTTGATTAACGCAATAACATGCCCGTGGGCCAGTTTGGCCGGATAGCAAACTGTGTCGGAAGAAATGGTATCCATTCCTAACTCGTAAAGCCGGCGCTGGGAAGGAGGGGATAACACTACCCGAAACTTCAACTCTGTAAAAAATGTAAACCAGAAAGGATAATTTTCATACATATTAAGCGCCCTGGGAATCCCGATGACTCCCCGGGTAGCCTCTTCAAGGGGTAACGGCCGGTAACCGAAAATCCTTTTGATCTTATAGTCATAAAGGTTAGGAATATCCTCGCCTTTCTCCAGGCCTGCTCCCCTTTCGCAACGGTTGCCTGTAATCAGCTGCCGTCCGTCACTAAAGATATTCACAGTCAGCAAACAGTTATTGGAACACTTTTGGCACCTTTCCATCTTGGACTCTACGCTAAAGTTTTTTAGTTCCCTCTCCTTAATCAAGGAAGTGACCGTCCCTTCCCGCCAATTTCTTTTGGCTAGGAGAGCGGCGCCAAAAGCCCCCATCAAACCGGCAATATCAGGCCGGACCACTTCCCTGCCCGTTATTAACTCTAAACTGCGCACTATGGCATCATTTAAAAAAGTTCCTCCCTGGACAATAATTTTTTCCCCTAGTTCCTCAGGGCTTTTGAGTTTAATCACTTTATACAGGGCATTCTTAATCACTGAATAAGACAAGCCCGCTGAAATATCACCTAAGGAGACGCCTTCCTTCTGGGCTTCCCTGACTTTGGAATTCATAAAAACAGTACATCTTGACCCCAAATCGGCAGGAGCCTGGGCTTTCAGCCCCAGCCGGGCAAAATCCTCCACACTCATTCCCAGAGTTCGGGCAAAGGTCTCCAGAAATGAGCCGCAGCCGGAGGAACAGGCTTCATTTAACATGATGTTTTCGATGACTCCGTCCCGCACCTGCAGACATTTCATGTCCTGCCCCCCGATATCCAGGATAAAATTAACTCCGGACAGGAAATAGTCCGCAGCGGTATAATGGGCTATGGTTTCCACCTCACCCCGGTCAAAGGTTAAAGCAGCCTTGACCAGTTGCTCGCCATAACCGGTGACAACCGCATAACCTATGCTCACACCTTCCGGCATATTAGCATAAAGATCTTTAAGCATTTTTAGAGCGGACTGCAAAGGGTTGCCTTCATTATGGCCATAGGCGGAATACAAAAGGTTTCCCTCTTCATCAATTAACGCGGTTTTAGTGGTAGTGGAGCCTACGTCCATTCCCAAAAAACAAATTCCTTTATGGGTCTTAAGGTCTTTTCTTTTTACTTTTTGGCGGGAATGCCGGCGGAGGAAATTCCGGTAGTCTTCTTCATCTTGAAAGAGAGGATCGAGCTTGGCAGTTTCAAACATAAAACTGTTTTTATCCGTTTTGATTTTTGCCAGCAGGTCTTCAAAAGTTACTTCCTTTTCTTTTTTAGACATTAAGGCTGCTCCGATAGCCACATAAACCTGGGAATGTTCAGGAACTACCATATCCTCGTCTTTAAGGTTTAGAGTCTCCTTAAACCTAAGTCTCAGTTGCGGCAAAAAATGCAAAGGGCCTCCCAAAAAACCGACTTTGCCCTTAATTTTTCGTCCACAAGCCAAACCGCCGATAGTTTGATTGACGACAGCTTGGAAAATTGATGCTGCAATATCCTCTTTTCTCGCTCCTTCATTAAGCAAAGCCTGGATATCTGTCTTGGCAAAGACGCCGCACCTGGCTGCAATAGGATAGATAGCCTGATAATTTTCGGCTAATTTATCCAGCCCGGCGGCATCAGTCTTTAAAAGGACCGCCATTTGATCGATAAAGGCGCCGGTCCCCCCGGCACAAATACCGTTCATTCTTTGGTCAACACCTTTATCAAAAAAGGTGATTTTGGCATCTTCTCCACCTAATTCAATCACAACATCCGTATTGGGTATATATCTTTCTATAGCCTTGCTGCCGGCCATCACTTCCTGGACAAAGACAAGGCCTAATAATTCAGAAACAGAAAGACCACCCGACCCGGTTACTGCTACAGTAAGTCTGTGGCCCTGATACTCCTTATTTATTTCCCGTATTTGCTCTGTGAGAGTTTTCCAGATATCAGAATAATGCCTTTGATAACTTTTATAGAGCAAGTTATCGGCACTGTCTAGAAGGGCAAGCTTCACAGTAGTCGAACCAATATCTATGCCTAAATGTAATTTGTCAGAAACCAGTATCCTCTCCCCCTTAATTTTTTAATTCGAAAAATAGCGGTTCAAATAAGCCTAGATTCGCAACTCTTATTTTTCCAATTAAGAGGGAAATTATTCATATTTGAAACTTCCAAGGAATATCTTAAAAGTAGTGTTTGCCCTTTCTTTTGTTTTTGATAGCTTTTTTATCAAAGTTTTATTAAAATCTGAAGATTTTCTATCTTCTTAAGAGCAGGCATGATATGATTAAAACAAAGATTAAAGGCGCTGTTATTAAAGGAGCTGTTAAAGAATGAAAAAAAGTATTGGGGTTTTTCTTGTTGTGCTCTTTTGCACATTAGCCCTCGTAGCCTGTTCCTCCGGACCCAAAGATTTGACTAAAGGTAAAACACCGGAGAAAATTGTGGAGGAATCCTTTGCTAAGTGGTACGAACTAGATAGTTATGATCTCGATTTAAATTCCCAGATTAAAATGTCTTTAGGCCAGCAAGTTATGGATATGTCCATGACCGGAACTATCTCCGCTTTCCAGAACCCCTTAAAAATGAAAATGGTTATGGATGTCGCCATACCGGGAATGAACGAAAAAGTGGCCATGGAACAATACATGGTGGAAGAGGAGCAAAAAGTCATTATTTATCAACAGGTTCAAGGCATGTGGCAAAAAATGACCATTGATGACCCGGCAATGCTGGAATTAATGTCCATGGATCCCCGGGAGAATTTAAAACTTTTTATGGATAATCTGACGGAAGCGGAAATTCTGGGAGAAGAGACAATCGGCGACAAAGTGACCGTCAAAATTAAAATCGTTGCTTCCGGCAAAATTTTCGAAGACATTTTCCAGGATATGGCCGGAACCAGTCTTGGCATCTCTGACGATATCTTTGACACTGAACTACTCTCCCAACTAGGCGATATGGAATACCTGATATGGATCGAAAAGAGCACTTTGGAAACTGTCAAATGCCAGATGGACCTAACTGAAACAATGCGTAACTTAGGTTCCGCCCTGGCAGCTAAAATAAGCGAGCCGGAAATGGCTGAACTTCAGGAACTTTTCAGTACCATGGAAATGTCTCTAGAATACACGGTGTTTAACCAGAATAACGTCCAGGATTTTACTATTCCTGAAGAAGCCAAAAACGCTCAAGAGATAACCTTACCAAGCACAGGAGCTTAAATTAACTGCTCATATTTCCCTGCTTTTTGAATAAAGCTTCTGGAGTTTAAAAAAACTTCAGAAGTTTTTTTGTGAATTAGCGATTTAACTCTTTACTTATTTATCGAACTAAAGTATAATGGGGATGCTCACGCGAGTATTATCTTATCTTAGATTCATGAAAGGGGAATTTAGAGATGAAAAAAAGTTTAGTTCTTGTACTTAGCCTGCTTTTGGTACTGGCTTTGGCTATCGGTTGCGCCAGCCAAAAACCGGCCGAACCCGCTCCAAACGACCAACAACCGGCAGAAAATACCGACACTTCCTGGGAAGACATCAAAGCCAAAGGTTATTTCATAGTCGGTTTAGATGATTCTTTCCCGCCAATGGGTTTCCGTGATGATAAAGGTGAAATTGTCGGTTTCGACATTGACATGGCCAAAAAAGCAGCTGAAAAATTGGGCGTAGAAGTCAAGTTTCAACCTTGTGTCTGGTCCGGCATTATTATGGAACTTAACAACAAAAATATTGACGTGGTATGGAACGGTATGACCATCACCGCTGAAAGACAGGAGCAAATTAACTTCAGCAGACCTTACCTGAATAACAGGCAGATAATAATTGTCAAGAAAGATTCTCCCATTAAGACCAAAGCTGACTTAGCCGGCAAAAAAGTAGCCGTGCAAGGCGGCAGCTCCGCAGTTGATGCCGTTAAAGCCGATGAAGCGACTTTCAAAACTATCGGGGAATTAGTGGAATTCAGCAACTATACCGAAGCATTAATGGACGTTAAAGTAGGCAGAATGGATGCCGTTGTTATTGATGAAGTTGTCGGCAAATACTATCTAACCAAAGAACCCGGCCTTTACACCGTCTTGGAAGAGGATTTTGGTTCTGAACAATACGGCATCGGCTTCCGCAAAACCGATGAAGCCTTCCGCGCCGAGCTGCAAAAAGCTATTGATGATATGATCGCCGACGGGACTGCTAAGGAAGTCTCCGAAAAATGGTTTGGCGAAGATATTATCTTAAGGTAAGTGTTTTCTAAAACCCCATTAAGTTTTACCATTAGGTATTAGCTTTAAATATTAGCGTTAGGTATTAGCCTTTAAGCTTTATATAATCTAAATCTAACGATAAAACTGAATTAACTAAAATACCAAATAATAATAAAAAATTAAAAGTTAAAATTTTAATTATCTAAGTAGTTTAGGCTGTTGCCGGGGCAACAGCCTACTACTTGCAAGTATGGCCTTATTCAAGTTGGCATTATTTATGACGTTAATTAATTTCCAGAACAAATTTCGTTAAATATATGGTATTCTATTAGAGTGATTGTCCTACTACTAAGCTTTTAGGAGAATGCTATGGAATTGGATTATATTTTTAACTCAACCATTGCCATCATGAAAGGCTTCAAAGTGACATACGGCCTTTTCTTTTCGACTCTATTAATCTCACTTCCCTTGGGGCTTCTTATTGCCCTGGCCCGAATTTCGAAATCCCGCCTGTTACAAAGTGTTACAGGTACTTATATATGGTTATTAAGAGGAACCCCTCTCTTGTTACAGGTCTTCTTCATTTATTTTGGACTGTCCGCTTTCGGCATCCGCCTGGAAAATATGCCTGCGGCAATTGTGGCTTTTGGCCTTAATTACGCCGCTTATTTTGCTGAAATATTCCGCGCGGGAATTCAATCCATTGACCGCGGCCAGTATGAAAGCGCCGATGTCTTAGGCTTAAGCTACAGCCAAACCATGAAAAGGATTATAATTCCCCAGATGATCAAAAGGATCTTGCCGCCGGTCAGTAATGAAGTTATAACCCTGGTTAAAGACACTGCCCTGGTCTTCGGAATAGGCTTAACCGATGTTCTCAGGTCGGCTCAAATTATTGTCACCAGGGATTTCAGGATTACCGCTTTTTTGATCGCCGCTGTCTTTTACCTGCTGAATACTTTAATTCTGACCTTGGTCTTTAAGAAATTGGAGCAACGTTATGCTTATTACCATGGCTGATTAGAAAATCATAAGAAGTTTGCTCAAAAAGCAGATAAAGATTCTTAACTTCGCCGGCACTCTGTTCAGAATGTTCAAAATGCCAGTATGTTTTTAAGGAAAGAGCAAAAGGATGTTTTACCAATGAAAATCTTAATCGCCAAGAATTTAACCAAAAGATTTAACCAGCTTGAAGTTTTAAAAGGGATTAATCTGGAAGTGGAAAAAGGAGAAGTAATTGCTATTATCGGACCCTCCGGCTCCGGTAAAAGCACCCTTTTAAGATGTTTAATCCGTCTGGAAACCATTGAGCAAGGCAGCATTGAAATAGCAGGCAAACCTATGGTTTCTCAAGGTCCAGACGGAAGAAGCGTCTATGCGCCTGAAAAAGATATCCGGGCCTTACGCCTTAAGATGGGCATGGTCTTTCAGAATTTTAACCTTTTCCCGCATAAAAGCGTCCTGGAAAATATTATTGAAGCTCCGATGACTGTCAACAATATTCCCCGGGCTGAGGCTGAAAATATTGCCGACCAACTTTTAGCAAAAGTAGGTTTATCCCAAAAAAGAAACAATTATCCCTGTGAGCTTTCCGGGGGACAGCAACAAAGAGTGGCTATTGCCAGAGCTTTGGCCATGAATCCGGAAATTATGCTTTTCGATGAACCCACTTCAGCTTTAGACCCTGAACTGACCGGAGAAGTCCTTAAAGTAATGAAAGCCCTGGCTGAAGAACATATGACCATGCTGGTGGTTACCCACGAGATGGGTTTTGCTAAAGAAGTTGCCAACAGGGTAATCTTTATGGACAACGGCGAAATAATCGAGCAAGGTAGGCCGGATGAGGTTTTCAATACTCCTAAGCATCCCCGTACTCAAGCTTTTCTCGGTCAAATTCTAAGAACCTAATAAGGCTAAAGTTGCTTTTTCGGATCCAAACCTATCCAGCATTCTAAAGGACGTTATGTCCACTATTTCCTAGCAGGGCATATCGTCCTTTTTATGGCACTATTTACATCTGGTGCCTTTCATTTATAATGGAAGTAGAATTCTCGCCTCTAAATCGCCATATTTTTGGAGAGTCCGTTAAATTCCTGTGGTATTTAGTAAGAGAAAATTCTTAGAATACTTGCCTTTTAATATAATATTAGTGAACTTCTCTCAAAGGAGGATAAAACATGAGCAAACTGTTATACAGATCCAGGGATAATAGAATCCTGGCGGGGGTTTGCTCCGGAATTGCAGAATACTTTGATATTGACCCCGCTTTTGTCCGAATCATTTGGCTAATTTCTGTTTTTGCCGGTATCGGAATTATCGCCTATATTATTTGCTGGCTAGCTATACCTGAGAGAAGTTACAGCCCCTTTAACACTGCCGACGGGTCGGATATGTACCCGGACAGGGAAGGCTCTTCTGCAGAGAGGGAAAAAAACAGGCGCTTCCTAGGTATAGCCTTAATAATCATTGGTTCGATCTTTATGCTCGACAAGCTTTTCCGTTGGTTTAACCTGGATATAGTTATCCCTTTAGGAATAATAGCTCTAGGCCTCTATATTTTATATAGCGCGAGGAGGGGATAAAATGCGTAAAAATACCGCCCTTGGCATAATCATAATCTTAATAGGAGTTGTCTGGCTATTAAGCAATTTAAATGTCTTTTCTTTTTCCATTATAGATGTTTTTTTCCGGGCTTTAGCCAAACTCTGGCCGCTAATCTTTATTGGTATTGGCTTTAATCTTGTACTTAAAGAAAATGGCGTCTTAAAGCTTCTTATCTGGCTCATCATTTTTGTTTCACTCTTCTTGTATGGTATCATGCTTAACAATTCCGCCAGTGATTACGAATATCAGTCTTATGCCTCCAATTATGCGAAAAACAACACTTATACTTTAACAATAAAGTGCCTGCACAAAGGAGTTTGAACATAGCTACTGACATATTTTTGGCTTTCTTATCATAGGAAACTTGACCAAATACGGAAATGAGCGTTAAAGATAGTAATGTTAAGCAAATAAAATGCGCAGCGTTAAGGAATGCCAAGGTTAACTTCAGATAGTAAATCCCCTCCGGCTAACGGTAAGGACTAACTTCCGAGAGCAGAGGGGATTTATTATTGCAAGAGCGTTCGCAGAGCGCTCGTTATTTTTTTTGAAATAAACATCTCTAGAATTTACAATAATTATGCTATACAGCCTTAACCATGCCGCCGTCCACGAAAATGGTGCTGCCGGTAACAAAGGTACAGGCTTCGGAAACCAAAAATGTCACCACTTTGGCAAACTCCTCCGGCTCCCCGTATCTCCCCAGAGGAATAGTCTTGCGGGACTGGGCTGCGACTTCTTCCGGGGTAATTCCCAGTTTTTCAGCTTTAACCCTATCTAGGTGAGCAACCCTTTCTGTAGCAATCCGGCCCGGAGCAACAGTATTGACCAAAATGTTATAAGGAGCCAATTCTTCAGCCAAAGATTTGGAAAGGCCTAAGACGCCCATGCGAAAAGTATTGGAAAGAATCAGGTTGGGGATGGGCACTTTAACCGAAGAAGAAGCCAAATTAATAATCCGGCCGCCCTTTTGTTTCAGATCCGGCAATACCTCCCGGATAAGCCGGATATAGCTGAGCAGGTTTAGCTCGTAGGCTTTTTGCCAATCTTCATCGTTAAAGTTTTCAAAGCCCCCTGCGGGCGGGCCTCCGGCATTATTAATCAAAATATCGATCTTGCCTAAAGTGTCTCTGGTATATTGCACTAAAGCCTTGATATCCTCAGCCTTGGTTATGTCCGCTTCAAAATGGGCGACTTCACCTTTTCCTAAGGCTTGCAGTTCTTCATAGGCGGCCTTAAGTCCCGGTCCGTCATTACTGGTAATCATCACTTTGGCGCCTTCAAGCACTAATTGGGTTGCTATTGCCTTGCCTAAACCCTGGCTGGAGGCAACAACCAACGCTACTTTACCCTCTAAATTTAGATCCATTCCAAAAAACCTCCTGTACAGTTAATTTTGAGTTTCCGGCTTTTTAACTTACCGGACTAATTTCAAGTCCCTAACCGGATTAACAAGGGGTTCAAAGCCGCAAATACGGCACTCCACAACATCCCCTTCATTAATAACTACCGCACCCGGCGTCCCGGTGGAAATAATATCGCCGGGCAGCAGGGTCATAACTTGAGAGTGGAAAGCCACCAAGGTCTCCGGCCGGAAAGTCATATTGGCAATAATATTCTCCCGATGAACCTTGCCGTTAATAATCGTAGCCACTTTTAAGTTATCGAGATCTGCAACCTCATCAGGAGTGACGAGCTGCGGCCCGAAACTGAAAAAAGTGTTAAAGCTCTTGGCACGGGTTAGGTAACGGGGATTTTGTTTTAATATATCTTCCGCAGTCATATCAATGATTGTTGTATAGCCGGCAATATAATCCATCACTTCTTTTTCCCCGATACCGTAACAACGTTTTTTGATGATTACCCCTAACTCCGCTTCAGCTGTCGTCCGGTTAGATTGGCGGGGAATTTCTATGTAGTCACCGGGGCCGATAATTGCGGTATCAGGTTTCATAAAGCTGGCCGGCTCTGTTTTTGGCGTACTAGCCTCCAAATCTGCAGCATGCTCCACATAGTTTAAACCAATTCCCCAAATTTTACGCGGATGACGGTAAAGTGGCGCGTATTGGACTTTATCAGGAGGAATAACATATTTTGACCAGTGACTTATGTTCTGCAGGCCTTCCGTTTCCCACCAAGCCTTTAAAGCATCAAGCTGCTCCTTAGCAATTATTGAGAATAAGTCCTCCTCAAAATCCTGCCCAAGAGCTTTCAAAGCCCGGACAGGCAGCAAGCCTTGCGGTGTGACAAGCGCAGCAATTTCCTCTTCTCTCTGTTTAATAGAGGCCAGACGCATAGTTATCACTCCCTATAATTATCTTTTTACAGCCCTAAGCTAAGCAAAGCAACGTTTCACCGAAAAACATCAGTCAAATCCACAAAATTTTCCAACGATTAACAATGGTCTAATATTAAAATTTTATAATAAAACCCAAAAACTATCAACGGTTGAGGCGTTCCCAAAAGACAATTAATTCATATACATATCCTGTAAGCACTATTATCCTGAAAGCACTATCTTGAGACAGGGGGCGTTCGCCGATGCAAGAACTAAAAGTAACTGTAGAAATCCGTGAGGAAAACGAATGGTTCGTGGCTGTTTGTGAGGAGTATAACCTTTCCGTCAAAGGTCTGACTATTGAAGATGCCCTTACTGAACTCCAACGCAAGCTGCATGAGTACCTGGAAGACGAACAGCTAAGTGTTAATGTCTCCATAACCTTTATGATTAAAATGCCCGTCTAACAGTTAATTAAATCTTCACTTTACTTAACTTCCTACCCTCTTCTCCACCATTCTCCAGAATTTAGCCGTAGCGATAGTCAAAATAACCGCCAGGGCAACCCGGACCAGTAATAAATACAAAACATTAATACCCAAGGGGGTAAAAATTAGCGTATCCTCTATTACGGCATGGCAGCATACTAAAAAAATACTGACGAGATAAATGTCTTTTTTAGACAGGTTTTCTTCTTTAGCCGTCTGGATTATCACTCCTGCTCCATAAGCAATGCCGAATAAAAGCCCTGCTAACAAGGTTACCCCTGTTTTATCGCTCACTCCCAACAAACGGGTCAAAGGACTCATCAGCCTGGCTAGGAGAGGTAAAATTTCCACGTCTTTTAAAATTTGAATAAAAATCATTACCGGGATAACAATGACAGCAATCTGTAAGACAGAATTAAGCCCCGCCAAAACCGAGCTAAGTAAAATATCCGGCCAAGCGGTTAATGTCTCGTCCGGAGTCATAGATAAAAGGTACACTGCCCTTTCTTGCCCGCCACTCCAAAAAATATTTATTAAGAAAGCGGCTAAAAAACTGATACCAAGACGTATTAAAGCCACTAGCCAGGGCTTAACTCCCATTTTTAAAGTAATAGCAGTTTCTACCAGTAAACTATGGGAAAAACTAAGCATGACAGCCAGTATATAAACCTGTTTAACCGTAAGCTCCATGGTAAGCATGGCACCAATGGCCGCGTAGAAATACAATAGGTTCCCCAGAACCAAAACTATAGCTGATTCCCCCGTAAGGCCGAAAATCCCCATAATAGGTTTAAGTGCCTCACTTAAAATCTGGATTATGGATGTATATTTTAAAATTGTTACTATAACAGTAACAGGGAAGACAACCTTTCCCAGCTCCAAGACAGTTGCAAACCCTTTTTTCAACCCTTCTTTCCACGAACTAAGCTTCATCCTTTTCATAACCTAAACCTACTCTCCAAATTTCCTTTCCCAGGTTAAACGGGCCATAATGATTGCCCGTTTAAACTCAAGTAAAAAATGCGCCATGCCTGGCTGTTAAAATCAGCGGCCAGGTTTGGCGCGCCATCTTTATTATTTACTTTATTACAATGGCTTTATCAAAAACGACTTTATTACAAACAACTTTATCAAAAATCGACTTTAAGACAATCGACTTTATTACAATAATTATAAAAAAGGTTTAAACAATGAATAAGTGTTAAACGGATTTTACACTAACAACCATTTGAATCTCCACAGGGGCATTCCCAGGTAGGGAAGATACTCCTACAGCGGCCCTGCAGCCAATTCCGTCAGGCCCCAACTCTTCATACAAATATTCGGAAGCAAAATCAGCCAAACGAGGATGAGCTGTAAAAGATTCCTCAGCCTGAATAAAAACTGTCATTGAGAGCACTTTAGCCAACTTCTCGTTTTTGTCCAGCATGTTGCGGGCGGCTTCCAAGGCGTTTGCCGCAGCCAAACGTACTGCTTCCCGGTAGGTGACAAGTGGTTCGTCGGCACGAACCTTTCCGGACAAAACCAAAACATCCCCATCTCTGGGGGTCATCCCCGAAGTGAACACCAGGTCGCCATGACGTACAGCCGGCACGTATTTACCTTGTGGTATAGGGATATTGGGTTTTTCTTTACTCATATGCGATACCTCTCTACAAGAGTAATTAACCGTTCAATTGCGGCAACAGCCGCTTTGTGATCCTGGGAAAAATTAATACGAAAACAATCGGTAAACTGTGGACCAAACTCGGTACCGGGCGTTACCACTACATCGGCATGGATGCGTAGGATCTTCACAAAATCTAATAAGGACACAGTGAGTTTCGGCAACTTGACGAACAGATAACTGCCTGCCTCAGTGGTACGGGCAGTCAGACCGGCGGCGCGTAACTTATTAAGCAAATCATCGCGGATCTGCTGGTGTGCCGCGATCCGTTCCTTAAGCCAACCCTCGGGCTCGTTGAACCAAGCCTTTAACACAGCTTGGCTGTAGCCGGGGGCACGCAACGAGACAATGGCCTGCAGTTTCTCCATGCGATCAATTAGCCGCGCCGAACCAAAAGCAACGCCCAAGCGGTAACCGCTCAATGATTCGGTTTTGGATGGGCCGATAACGGTAACCAGCTTGTCGGGATCCATGCCCTGGCTGCACAGGTGAATGTATTCCCTGCCGTCAAATACCTGCCGGGAATACAATTCGTCAGCAATAACAGTCACACCGTATTTATTGGCAAGTTCAGCGATGCCGCGAATCTCATCGGCGGAGTAGATCGCGCCGGTAGGGTTATTGGGATTGGAGAATAAAAAGACTTTGACACCGGCTTTAAAACTTTCCTCAAGCTCTTTAAGATCGAGTCCCACGCCCACAGTGGTTCCCAAGTAGTCCAGGGAGACGGGCACCAACTCACCGTCCAAAAAGTAAACCATCTTGCGGTTGGCAAAATAGTCCGGTTCAAGGATGGCCACCTTGTCGCCCCGCCCTACGGCAGCGGCCATAGCCAAAAACAGCGCAGCCTGGGTTCCGGGCGTAATAATCAATTGTTCGTCCGCATCTATGGCCTGACCGGTAAAGCGGCTGAGTTTTTGGGCTACATCTTCACGGATGTCCCCGCGGCCCCGGTATTCGGTATAAGCCTGCCGGCCACCGGAATGAACCCCTTCAACAAAAAGATCCAGCGTACCGGGAATCGGCTCAAAAGCATCCACATCGCCGTGGGAAAAGTCCACTGGCACCCCGGTAAGTTTTTCGCCGCGCAATTCCAGGCCGTTCACTTGCTGACGTACCTCTTGCCCAGGCGCATTTTCCACTCCCAACCGCGCAAATTTCTGTTCTAATAGATCCATGTTGCAGTCTCCTTTTTGCTGCATATTGTTTAACTTTCCATCATGATAAAGGCTTGTGTACATTCTTTACTGTACGTTCTTTAAGGTCTTTAAGTTCAATTTAGATAGGCAAATATACTTTAAACATAAGTACAGAACTTGTTTTTCAGTATACGATATTTTTGGGCGGACTTCAACTGGAGCTGCCCGTTCGATAGAAATAAGGCCTTACATATTAGGCCTTCCAAGAATTATAATAAAATGAATTATTTATTGAATCCAAACAATACTAAAAGGTGTTTTTACAAAACTTAAAAACATGATAGAATAGATTTGAATAAAGGAGGTTTGAAATATGGGAAAGCTATTAGAAAAATATACAGGTCATTTTTCGCCGACCACTCTTGATTCCCTTAAAGGGAAAACCAGCAACTACATGATCGAAGAAGAAGTTTACACTTTTATGCGCAATGCTATTTTATCCGGAGTATTTCCCCCCGGTTATCATTTTTCCGAGGCTGAGATGGAAGATCTTGAGGACAGACTCGGAGCTACAAAAGCAATGGTTCGCGAAGCACTCGTCCGTCTAACCTCCGATAATTTGGTTCAGTATAAACCCGAAGAGGGCTTTACAGTCTCGGTCTTAAAACTTGAAGACTTAAGGGAGATCTATTTCTTAAGAAGCATCCTGGAAGGAGCTGCGGCTCGCTTAGCCTGCGAAAACTTAAGCGCTGAGGATATACAAAAATTAGAAGGCCTTTGCCGCCAGATGAAGTATAGCCTAGAAAATAAAGAAGTTGCTCAATTATCGTTATTAAATACTGATTTTCACGAAACTATTTACTCCTCAGCCAATTCCCCCCGCCTTTATAAAATGATTGTCCAGCTTTGGAACGGCTTTTTCCATTCCAGTATTAGTTTCTTAGCAAAACGCGCCCCGCAATCCGTAAGCGAACATCACGCTATTTTTGAAGCGCTGAAAAACCGTGACTGCGAAAAAGCGGAAAGAATGATTCGAGAACACACCATGAGTTCTCTAAAAGATTTGGAAGAATACTGGAGCAAACGTTTATAAGGGGCTAAGTAAAAGCCCCTTTATATTTCTGTATAGTATACTTTACAGTATATTTAGTATATTTTTGTATATTTTTGCATCGCTTAGCGAACCGTTAAAGCAGAGAAGCGTCGTGAGCGCAGCTTTTGCAGCGTTAAACTGCACCGTGGTTCACAGGGGTGAGTACCCGGAGGTTAAGGTGCGGTAGCTGTAGCAGCAAGCGAACAGCTTCGGCGCGTAGTGAGCTGGTAAGGCAAAAATATATTTTTTTTATACTTTTTGGGCGGCATAGTAATTGACTAAGCTTCCGTGGAGAAGAATTTTTCTTTCTTCTTGACTCAAGTTCCTAAGATACAATTTTATTTCTTTAACACCTTCGGTATTTATGATATAGGCTGGAATGACTTCCGCCCCTTCCTTAACCCTTTGACGAATAGCCGGGAGCCAGACATAATCACCCACTTCATAATTCTCGTCACTGGTAAAAGGCAACATTCCCCAGTTAATCAGGTTGCTGCGGTAACGCTTGGTAGCATATTCCCGGGCGATATTTGCCCAACCTCCCAAAACCTTTTGGCAAGAAGCGGCTTGTTCTCTGGCTGAACCGTCACCGGGCTTAACGGCAAAAATTACAGTACCCAAGCCGGTATCTTTCCAGGACTCAGCCTGCTTTTCGGCAGTATTGGCCAAAAAACCTTGAAGCTTTGCGAGAACTTCTTGTAAGGATTCAGGAATTGGGAAATCCGTCCTTTCCCCTCGGATATAGGCTTGCCTTTGAAGCTCAATTTGTTGGATGACCTTGGCTCTCTTCACATACCCGGGATCCTTCCGGGATAAAGTAAATTCAGCCAGCTTCAAAGGGTTGGAACGATAGGAGGAAGTGTCGCCGGAAGGGATCAATTCATCGGTAGTAGTTACTGTATCCTGGATGGATGCCGCCACTTGTAAGAGCATGTTCTCCGGCATAGCAATCATTTGCGGCCAGTCCGCAATATTGGGACCAAATCTCAGTGCCATTTCGGGTTTGGCCTTTTGATACCCCTGGTAAACCCTTTTGCGGTAAATCTCACCCGCAAAATGATATTGATAAGAAGGGACTTGATACTCAATTTCTGTGGCTGGGGTCAAATAACCGCCGTTTATGGCCGTAGCAGCGATGGATCGGGCATCCATCAAAGCCACGGAAGCAATTTGTCCTTCCCCGGGTTTGGAGCCTTCCCTGTTAGGGAAGTTGCGGGTAGTATGCCTAATGCTTAAACTGCCGTTTGCCGGTACATCTCCGGCTCCGAAGCAAGGACCGCAAAAAGCGGTTTTTATAACAGCTCCGGCTGCAATTAACTTCGCCGCCGTCCCGTTTCTAATCATTTCCAAATAAATAGGCTGGCTGGCCGGGTAGACACTTATTGACAACATCTCATTTTGGGCAGCCTGCTGCTCGGTAATAGCTGCAGCTTCCAGGATATTTTCAAAGGTTCCGCCTGCACAACCGGCAATTATCCCCTGGTCAATTTTTATTCTTCCCTCAACAATCTTATCTGTAAGAGAAAAATTCAAATCAGGTTTACCTAGCTGTTTTTTCCCTTCTTCTTCCGCCATTTTTAAAATGTCGTAAGGATTTTTATTTAACTCGGAAATAGTATAGACATTACTGGGGTGAAAGGGCAAAGCAATCATCGGTTCAATTTTGTCCAGCTCCACTATGACCGCTCCGTCATAACAGGCTGTCTCCCCGGGCTGAAGGCTTTGGTAAGCTTCCGGCCTGCCGTGGATGGCAAAGTATTCCCTTACTTTCTCGTCTGTGACCCAAATAGAGCTTAAGCAAGCGGTCTCCGTAGTCATAACATCTATCCCGTTACGGTAATCTATGGACAAGTTAGCAATCCCCGGTCCGACAAATTCCAGAATTTTATTGACCGCAAAACCATTTTTAAAGACAGCGCCAATTAGAGCCAGGGCTACATCCTGCGGACCTACTCCGGGGCGAGGCCGGCCTGAAAGATAAACGGCAAGGACTTCAGGATATTTAAGGTTATAGGTTCGGCTTAAAATTTGTTTGACTAACTCCGGCCCACCTTCGCCTACGCCCATAGTCCCCAAAGCGCCGTAACGAGTATGGCTGTCCGAACCCATAATCATAAGGCCGCAGCCGGCCATCATCTCCCGGACATATTGATGGATTACCGCCTGATGAGCAGGTACAAAAATTCCACCGTATTTCTGAGCGGCAGACAGACCGAAAACATGATCGTCCTCATTAATGGTCCCACCTACCGCGCAAAGGCTGTTATGGCAGTTTGTCAAAACGTAAGGAACAGGAAATTCTTTTAGCCCACTGGCCCGGGCAGTCTGGACAATTCCCACATAGGTTATATCATGGGAGGCTAAAGCATCAAATCGGATTTTTAAATTCTCCGGATCCCCGCTTTGGTTATGGTTTTGCAAAATTCTATATGCTATGGTCTGTTTCCGCGCTTCCAGCAGCTTAGAATCGTCGATAGCCAAAGACTCAGGCTTAACCTGGTTGCCGCCCAGACCTTGGAGGAGGCCTTGCCCTGAAAGCTCGTAAAGATCTTTACCATTTATTAAAAGCGTTGGCCGGGGAATAAGCCGAATCATTTTAAACATCTCCTTCATAAGCTTCTGCCCTTTGTCTGATCAATAACAACATTATAACATAATCGAAATTAAGAATACTTACCACCTTATGACAACCTAACAATAAAACTGCCTACTTCTTGCTCTCCCCACTTGCAGACCAGCCGGTCGCCGTCGCCGACCGGGCCTACTCCGGCCGGAGTACCGGTAAAGAATATATCATCCTTACCCAGCCCCAAGTGTTTGGCAGTGTATTCGAAAAGGGTTGGCAAGTCCAAAATCAAGTTTTTCAAGTTCCCGCGCTGGACTTCCACACCGTTTTTTTCCAAAGTAAAATCCTTTTCCAGCGCTGCTTTGAGCCCCATAAAGGGTTGCCAAGGAGAGATTACAGCGGAATTAATAAACGCTTTTGCCAACTCCCAAGGATATCCTTTAACTTTAAGTTCATTCTGAAGATCCCGCAAAGTAAAATCAATGCCAATGGTCATATAATCAATCAAGTCTTCCAGCTTTATCCCCGGCTCATATTGACGGGCAATATGCGCAACAAATTCAACTTCATACAACAATTGTCCCTTATCACCAGGGAGAAATATTTCCTGGCCGTTGGCTTCCACCAGGGCATGGGTCGTCTTGGTAAATAACAAAGGATAAGCCGGCACAACGTTATTCACTTCCTGGCCATGTTCGCGGTAATTCCGGCCTATGCAGAAAATGTTTTTTACATTAATAGTCATTTTCTCTACCTCCTAAATCGGCTATAATACCAGGCCTTAAAGCCTTTCATATGTTTAATCATTATACCCTATTTGGTTCCCGGGGACAAACACTTGCTATATTAAAAACAGCGGTTGCCTTAAACCGCTGTCAATTTAGTAACAAACATTCCCATTTCCTTTGAGCCTTTTGGTGGCTAAGGCCAAAAACATCCACTTGCCAAAATTATACTTGATTGGTGTATAATAATTGATAACTTTTTTCGATTGGGAGGAGAAGGTGTGAGCATTTTTGAAGCTACTATGCTAATTTGTTTTGGTGCCGCCTGGCCGTTTTCAATTTACAAATCCTATACTTCGAAATCCGTACAAGGAAAAAGTTTCTTTTTCCTGGTAATTCTCCTCATTGGGTATTTAGCGGGGATTTTGCATAAGATTTTTTATAATTTTGATTACGTAATCTATCTTTATATTCTTAATTTTTGTATGGTTTTTACCGACAGCCTGCTCTACCTTAGGAACCGCCGCCTCAGCCAAGACAAAACTAAATAGTCCCAATAGTTGCCCAACTATTTTTAAGCCCTGACCTTTTCTAAAATCTCAGCCAGTTCTTTTTTGTCCTGCTCGCTTAAAGGCAACAAAGGTTTACGGGCTTCGCCGCCATAAAGGCCAATTAAATCGAGAGCAGCTTTTAAGCCGCTGACCCCCCAGCGAGCTGTAACGGCGTTATTAATATCCAATAGCTTAAGCTGGAGTTCTTTAGCTTCCGTATGTTTACCTGCTTCCACCAATTCCTGGATTTCTGCGCATTCATTGGGCATGATATTGGCTAAGGCCAACGTCCCCCCCTTGGCACCAAGAGCCAGGCTGGGATAGAGGAAACTGGCTGAGCCGGCAAAGACTGCGAAATCCAGGTTTCGTGTATTCTTAATTATTTCCGCAATTTGAACTATATTTCCACTTGAATCCTTTACTCCAATAATGTTGGGATGAGCAGCCAACTCCGAAATCAATTTGGCCGAAAGATTAATTCCGGAATTAGCGGGCATGTTGTATAAAATAATGGGGATTGGGCTCTTATCGGCTACCTCTATGTAGAAATTTCTTAGCAAAGTGTCATTCATGGCTCTTTTATAATAATTGGGACTTAAGACTAAAGCGGCTGCTGCGCCGGCCTTCGCCGAATATTCATTAAGCTCCACAGTTTCTTTGGTGGATTCAGAACCTGTACCGACAATAACCGGTTTTTGGCCGTTAACCATTTCGCAAACTGCAGTGATCAGTTGCCTTTTTTCTTCCGGGCTTAAGACTACAAACTCCCCGTTTGAACCCATAACAACAATTCCGGCCAGTTTGGAACTTAACCAAAAATTCATGTTTTGCTCAAGTTTAGCATAGGCAATTTCATCATTTTGAAAAGGAGTAGCAATCGGGGCATAGATGCCGTGTAATTTAAACATTGGAAAACCTCCTTTATTAACTAATAGTATTATATGGATTGTATTAACTTGAATTATATTAACTGGATAGCATTAAAATAATTCCAAGGCAGGATGTCTAAATATTAATTATTAATAATATAATTACTCTCGCTTTTAGACAAGGAATATTACCGGTATCGTAAAGATATATTTTCGCCATTTTTTGACAAAAACTTTAAAAGCCCTAAGCTAAATAAGCTAAAACAGTATGGTTGCTGCCTATAATAGGCTCTATAATAAATATTGGGGTAAGCAGCAGGAAAAAAATAGAGCATAAGCGAAAACCTACCGAGTAAATAAACCCACCACGATCATTTACAGGAGGTTTTCCTTATGCTTAACTCTAATTATATCCAAACTTTGCTCGGAATCAAAGATGCAATTGTAACAAATATAGAAAATGATGCTGATGAATCTG
>DUML01000100.1 GCA_012839895.1 Peptococcaceae bacterium
GTCATTCTGAACGCAGTGAAGAATCTTTATCTTTTAAGATCCTTCGGGCTTCGCCCTCAGGATGACAGCCTTATACATTGGGTCATTCTGAACGCAGTGAAGAATCTTTATCTTTTAAGATCCTTCGAGCTTCGCCCTCAGGATGACAAGGGAGTACTCAGGATGACAGAACATTTTCAATGTCATCCTGAAGGAGGAACGACTGAAGGATCTTTTTCAGGGTGACAATATAAAGAATAGTATTTGAGGTGAAAGAGATGAATGTCTCTCAGGCAAATCCTTTTGTGAATCCACAGGCTGCCTATAAACAGACGGCTGTGGAAACGGCTTCACCGGAAAAACTGATTATTATGCTCTATGCCGGGGCGATTAAGTTTTTGCGCCAGGCGGAAAAAGCCTTGGAGGAAAAAAGATATGAAGATGCCCACCACTTTTTGGTCAGAGTGGGGGATATTATTACGGAGCTCAGTTTAAGCCTTAACATGGAGGAAGGGGGAACTATTGCTCTTAACCTCAGGGAATTGTACACTTTTTATTTAGGAGAAGTTGTTAAAGCCAATGTGAAAAAAGATGCCGCTTACTTAAAGCCTGTTCTGGATTTTTTTGAAACATTTAAAGAAGTTTGGGTTGAAACGGCCAAGCTGGCTAAGATGGGAGCGAAGTAATGCCTGAAAAGTTGATCCGGGAGTTAATGCTTTTTTACCGAGATGACCTGCGGGACTTGGAAGAGCTTAGGGTTAAAATGAATGAATTCCGGGATTTCTTAAATCAGCCAATGGATAGGACTGAAAAGCTTGCAAACTGTGACCCTGAACACGACCAAAGTCCTAAAGGTGATTTGCCTTTAAAAATTAATGACGATTGGGCCCAGGAGTTTACCAAGTATACCGCTTGGCGGAGCGAGTGCTATCAAAAATTGCAGGAAAGGGCCAAGCTGGAATTGGAACTGCAAACAAAGGTTTGCAACCTGATCGGTAAACTGCCCTTTCAAGCCGTTACTCTTCAGCCCTACCTTGAAGAGGGCTTATATCAGGAATTTATCGGCTTGAGCAAGGCTCTGCGGGCCAAAATGGCGGAAGTATTGGCCCTTGACGATGTTATCCTGCCCAAGCTGCAAATGGAGCTGGAAGGGATTAAACTGGAACTGCACCGCCTGCAAAATGCCCAAAGGACCAAAAACGCTTATGAAAATTTGGGGCCAAGAGAGGCGCGATTCATCGATAAAACCAAATAGCTGCAGAAATTTTACATAGTTTGTAATTTCATATTTTTAAATTTTAGTTAAGAAATAAATCTTAAGATAAATTTGATTAAGAGGAAATTCCCGTTTAGGCCGGTTTTTTACCTTTTTTAATGAGGATTTTTAACCGGTTGAAAATGAGGATTTTCTTTTTTTACTGCCCTTTAGTCCTGGGTAATTTTGGTTCGCAACTGGTACTTTACAGTTTTCAAGGAAAAAGTTACTATAATTCTGATAAATTTTATTTTTTATATAATAATTTATTATTCCCAAGAAAAATAGCAAACAGCCTATAAAATTGGAGGATTTTAACAAGCAATGGCGAACTTTGTTTAGATAAATAAATTTAGTTAGAGTGAAGAATGACTTTATGTTAGTGAAGGTAGGGGTGCTGTGTTATGAGCCAGGAAGAAAAGAAAAACACAGGCATTGACCTGGAAGATTTTTTGGAATTTTATCTGCTGGATTCCTACGAACAAGTGGACAAGCTTGGCTCGGGCCTTCTGCAACTGGAAAAAGACGGCGAAAACATCTCTCTAATTAATGAACTGTTTCGCTCTGTCCATAGCTTAAAAGGAGCTTCCGGGACTATGGGCTTTACTCCCATTGTGGAGCTTACTCATAATGCCGAAGACTTGCTGGACAAAATTCGCCAGGGCAGAATTCCGGTTACCAATGAAATAATTGATGTTCTTCTGGAAGTGGCCGACCGGGTGAAAAAGATGCTGGTTCAAGTGGAAAATCGGCAGCCGATTACGGAAGAATATGCAGAGCTTTTAAGCAAAATGAAAGTCCTTTCCGAACTGGGGGTTTTAATTGAAAGCCGGCAGGCCCTTTCTAGCCAGGACAGGGGTGAAAAATTTGAAAAGCGCCAAATTGATTTCTCTTTAACCCCGGATGAGATGGAAATCCTGGATGACACTTTTTTAAGCGGCAAAGCTGTTTACCAGCTTGATATTAAGCTGGCTCCCCAGACCATGATGAAAGATGTGCGGGCGCTAATGGTCAGCCAGAGGCTGGAACAATTCGGCAGGGTAGTTAAAATCGTCCCTTCTCTTGAAGAACTTTCCACTGCGGATACAGAAAAGTTCAGCATTTTATATATTAGCAATGAATCACCGGCGGATATCAAGGCCGAAATTTTGGGAATTTCCGAGATACGAGATGTTGCTGTCCATCCTTTTTCCCGTTCGGATGCCGTTAACTGCCCCAAACTTGGCAAAAATGGTAAGGTGCAGCCATCTGCCTTTATACAGCCGGCAGAGCAAGGGCCAAAGCCGGTTCCCCAAGTCAAGCAGGCTCAAACCTCTCGGACTGATTCCCGGGGCGAAGGGGTTAAAACAACGGACAATGGGAATAACCACGTTCATACTATCCGGGTTGATACGGCCAGGATGGATAATTTGATTAATTTAGTGGGAGAAATGGTCATTACTCGCACCAGGCTGGTTAAGATCGGCAATGATCTGCAAGCTCAGTACCAAGGTGACAGCCTGATTAATAGCTTGAATGAGACTAATGTCTATTTAGGGCGCTTAATGAGCGATTTGCAGGAAAGTGTTATGCGCCTCAGGATGGTCCCTATCGGCACTGTTTTCAGTCGTTTCCCGCGTTTGGTTCGGGATTTGTGCCGTAAGACCGGAAAGAAAATTGAACTGGCAATTAGCGGCGAAGAAACTGAACTGGATAAAACAGTGATCGAAGCCATTGGGGATCCTCTTACTCACCTAATTCGCAACTCGGTGGACCATGGAATCGAATTTCCGGCCGAAAGGCTTGCCCAAGGCAAACCGGAAACAGGAACTATTACTCTTAATGCCTACCAGGAAGGAAATCACATTGCCATTTCTATCGCTGATGACGGCGTAGGGCTCAAACTGGATAAGATTTATCAAAAAGCCCTCGAAAAAGGGTTAATTAGTGAAAAAGAGGCTTTATCGGACAAGGAAATAGCCAACCTTATTTTCCTGCCGGGGTTCAGTACTGCTGAGAACGTGACTGAAGTTTCCGGCCGCGGGGTAGGGATGGATGTAGTGAAAAAAGCCTTGGACAGCCTTGGAGGCCTGATTGAAATTAAGACAAACCAAGGGCAAGGGACCCAGTTCATTATTAGACTTCCGCTTACTTTGGCAATTATCCAAGCTTTGCTTGTTAAAGTTGAGCAAGAAATATATGCAATTCCTCTTTCCGCTGTCAATGAGACTTTGATAGTTAAAACCCAGGAGCTTAAAACTGTGGGAAGTTTGCCAATGGTTAGGCTCAGGGGAAATACTTTGCCGCTCTTGTCTTTAAGGCAGAAGTTTGACCTTCCTGAAAACAGGGAGGAACAAGAGGAGTTTTTTGTTGTGGTAGTTGGTTTAGGCGATAAAGCCATCGGCTTGATAGTGGACGAACTCTTAGGCCAACAGGAAATCGTCATTAAGACTTTAGGAGAATATTTAAGCGGTTTGCCCGGGATAGCCGGGGCGACAATTTTAGGTGACGGCAAAGTTACGTTGATTTTGGATACCACCTCGCTTTTGAAGGATGTTTTAATTGCCGGGTAAAGCAAAATTGATAAAAGATAAAATTTCCATATTTTAGATAATTAATACAAATACGAGATTTTAGTTAATAACACTAAAGAAAAAGAGAGGGAGTTGTTCGCTAATGGCGGAAGAGCAATTGGTCACATTCTCCTTAGGCACTGAGGAATTCGCGGTGGATATTATGAAAGTCCAGGAGATTATCCGCATCCCCCCTATTACCAGAGTCCCTAAGGCTCCGGATTATGTGGAAGGAGTAATTAACCTGCGGGGTAACATCATTCCGGTTGTGGACCTCCGGGTGCGTTTCGGTATGCCCCGAGCCGAAGAAACTGAGCAGAGCCGGATTGTGGTCTTTCAGGATGAGGGCAAAGTTTTTGGCGCGAGGGTAGACGGGGTTACCGAAGTCTTAAGGATAGCAAGTGAAGCAATCGAACCTCCGCCGCCGGTTGCTTTAGGATTGGATGCGGATTTTATCCGCGGAGTTGGGAAAGTAGGGGAGAGATTGTTAATTTTGCTGAATGTTGATAATTTAATGGGTGGTAAGGCCAGCCATGCACAAACGACTTAAGCCCTGCCGGGTTCTGATTGTGGATGATTCCCCCTTTATCCGCATGATGCTTAAAAGCATCTTGGAAAGGGATCCGGAGATTGAAGTAGTGGGTACGGCCCGGGACGGCCGGGAAGGGATAAAGAAGCTCCAGGCTTTAAAGCCGGATGTTGTAACTATGGATGTAGAAATGCCGGAGATGAACGGGCTGCAGGCTTTGGATGAAATCATGCGCTGGCAGCCTACACCGGTGATTGTCCTTAGCGCCCTTACTACCGCCGGGGCAAAGCTTACCTTAAAGGCCTTGGAATTAGGGGCTGTAGAGGTGGTGGCCAAGCCTTCCGGACAAGATGGGGATAACCTTAATACTCTGGCTGAGGACTTGGTTCTAAAAGTCAAAAGTGTTGCCGGCATAGACCCTGCCCGGGTATTCCATAAAGACTGCGAACTGCAGCCGATAAAACCTAAGGCAGCTCCCCTTAAACCTGCCCAGGCTGTTTTCCCGGCAGCACAAGTAGAAATTGTGGCTTTGGGTACTTCCACCGGAGGGCCTACTGCTTTGCAGGCTGTGTTGACTAAGTTGCCGCGTAATTTTCCAGTACCGCTGGTAATCGCCCAGCATATGCCGCCCGGCTTCACGGCGTCTTTGGCTGCCAGGTTGGATAACCTCTGTCAAATCAAAGTTAAGGAAGCTGAAGACGGAGAGGCGTTGCAGGCCGGGACAGCTTATATTGGCCCTTCCGGCAAGCAATTCGCGGTTAAAAGAAGCCCTAACGGGCTTGTAGCCTCAGTCTGGCTGGAGTCGCCGCCTCAGACTCTATATAAGCCTTCTGTTGATGTTCTCTTATGTTCTTTAGCCGGGGAAGTTGGTGCCGGCGTCCTGGCCGTAATCATGACCGGGATGGGGCATGACGGCCTGGAGGGGGCTAAAAAGTTAAAAGCCCAGGGAGCTTTTCTTATTGCCGAGTCAGAGAAGACTTCTGTAGTTTACGGAATGCCCCGCTCAGTAGTAGAAGCCGGGCTTGCCGACCGAATTGAGTTACTGCCTGATATCCCCAGGGTAATAATAGATTGCGTGTCAAGGAGGTAATTTTATGGGCCTTTTTACCGCTATGAATATCAGCACTTCAGCTCTCACCGCTCAAAAGTTGCGGTTGGATTTGATCGCCAATAATATTGCCAACATAAATACGACCAATACCGGCGAGACAACACCTGCCGGCAATCCCGTTCCTTACCGGAGGGAAGTGGCTGTCTTTGCCGCCCGCCCTTCCGAGGATTCCTTTGGGACTTTATTTAGGGACGCCAGGGCGAAGCTGAAGAGCGAGGGAGTGCAAGTGGTGCGGGTTATGGAGGATAATTCCCCATTTAGGCTGGAGTATGACCCGGACAACCCGGACGCGGCCCAAGTGGCTGAACCGGGGATTCCCGTAGGCTATGTCCGTTATCCCAATGTTAATTTGGTGGAAGAAATGATTGATATGATCTCTGCTTCCAGAGCCTATGAGGCTAATGTTACAGTTTTAAACGCCAGTAAAGCTCTGGCCAGTAAAGCCTTGGAGATAGGAAAGGGGTAAGGTAAATGAGCAATCCTATTGGTTCTATCCCGCCTTTAAAACCTCTTGAGCCTTTGGAGTTAAAAAACTTGACAGGAAATTTCAAGACGGGGGAAAAAGCGCAAGGAGATTTTGCCACTTTTTTAGATAATGCTTTGACAAAGCTGGAGAAAACCCAGCAGGAAGCCGGTGAGGCGACAGTCGCCTTGGTCACCGGCCAGGCAGAAGATTTTCATACTCCGATCATAGCTCTGGAGAAAGCCAGCTTAACCTTAGGACTGGCGGTAACTATCCGCAATAAGGTTTTGGATGCCTATCATGATATCATGCGTATGCAGATCTAACATTTCTAATCTAACTTTCTGAAGGGGGAGAGGTAGTTGAACTTTTCCTTGGCTGAAATTATTAATTCTTTTCAAAACTATTGGAAAAAACTAACCAAACCGCAAAGGATCGTTTTGATAGCTGCTCCCCTCTTAGTAGCCACAGCTTTATTTAGCCTTATTTATTGGGCGAGCCGCCCAAATTACGTAGCTTTGTTTACTAAGCTGGACGTTGGGAGTGCCGGAGCAATCACTGAGAAATTAAAAGAGTTGAAGGTTGAATATAAACTTGCCGATGGCGGGTCTACAATACTTGTTCCGGAAAAAGATGTTGCGGAAGCCAGACTGCAGCTGGCTAACGCCGGCTTGCCTAAAGAGAGCACTTTTAGCTTTGAAAATTTGGACCAAATGCGCCTCGGGGAAACAGATAAAGACAGGCGCTTGAGATATATTCTCGGACTCCAGAATGAACTGGAGAAAACCATCGCTACCCTGGAGGGAGTGGAGTATGCCAGGGTTCATATTGTACTGCCCGAGCCCTCTTTGTTTGCTGATAACCAGAATGAGACAACGGCGGCCGTAACCATAAAAAGAGCCTTGGGGGCGGAAATGAGTGAGGAGCAAGTAAGGTCTATTGCCAATCTTCTGGCACATTCCGTAGAAGGGTTGAAAGTGGATAAAGTCACTATTGTTGATACCAACGGCAATACCCTGTCTGATTTTTTGGGTAACAGTACTTCTCCCCATCGTCTAACTGCCAACCAAATGCAAATTCAACAGGCTTTGGAAAACAATATCCAGCTGTCTGTCCAAAGTATGCTTGATAAAGTCTTTGGACCCGGCAAAACCGTGGTCAGGGCTAATGCTGTCCTCAATTTTGATCAAAAGACTATTACCAGTCAAAGAAGCGAAAATGGCGCTTTGGTCAGCCGGCAGGAGACTACGGAAACCAGTGTGAACCAAACTCCTCCCGGAGGGGTTCCCGGCACGGAGGCTAATGTTCCCGGAGGAGAAGCGCCCGGCTATCTCTTTAATGGCCAAGGTTCCAACTCATCTTCCGAGAGGACGAGTATTACCGAGAACTATCAGCCCAGTGTTATCCAAGAGGAAACGGTGGTTAGCCCCGGCCAGATCGAAAGGCTTACCGTTTCGGTGCTGGCTGACGCCGATAGCGTCACAGAGGAACAATTAGCTAATATTGAAGCTATTGTGGCTTCGGCAACCGGAATTAATGAAGAGCGTGGGGACTTGATCCAAGTGGCCAGGTTGCCCTTTAATAAAACTTCTCTTCTGGAAGATAGGGCCGCTCTGGAAAAAGCCGCTAAAAAAGAGCAAATTATTTTCTATGCCCAAATTGGGGCAGCAGTGGCGGCCGGGATTATTTTCTTGATTCTTCTCTTGCGTTTCAGGCCTCGCAGAAAGTACGAGCTTCAGCCTTTGACTCCCGACGGGCAAAAACTTGTCACTTTGGAAGAGGCCGAACAAATTTTAGCGGCCCAGTTGGAAGCGGAGAGGCAGGCTGAATTGAAATTGGCCCGTAAAAAAGTGAAGTCTTCTGAGGAAATTGAAAAAGAAAAGATCCGCCAAGAAGTAGAAAAATATGTGAAGGAAAATCCCGATGATGTGGCTCGACTGGTCAAAACTTGGTTGGCGGAGGAGTAATAATAATGGCTGGTTCAGGTGGGTTTACAGGATTACAAAAAGCGGCTATTTTGCTGATTGCCCTTGGCCCGGAAAGGTCGGCAGAGGTTATTAAGTACCTTTCCGAGAGCGAGATTGAACAACTGACTTTAGAGATGGCTAACATGAGGAAAATATCGGAAGCCCAAAGAGACTTCGTTTTAGACGAATTTCACAAGATGTGTTTGGCCAGTAATTACATAGCCCAGGGCGGAATTGAATATGCCCGGGAAGTTTTGGAAAGGGCTTTGGGTGAACAAAGGGCTTTCGAGATAATCAGCCGTTTGTCGGCGTCTTTAAAAATGCGGCCTTTTGACTTGGTGCGGCGCTCTGATCCCAAACAGTTATTTTCCTTTATCCAGGGAGAACATCCTCAGACTATTGCTTTGATTATGACCCATTTGCCTGCGGATAAGGCTGCCACAATTTTAGCCAGCCTTCCCCCGGAAGTCCAGGTGGATGTCACCAAAAGAATAGCTTTAATGGGCAGGACCAGTCCGGAGGTTTTAAAAGAGATTGAGAAAGTGTTGGAGAGTAAGATTTCCAACCTGGCGCCCACTGATTACAGTGTTTCCGGCGGTATTCAGACCGTTGTCGATATGTTGAATAGGACTGACCCTGGGACGCTCAAAGTTGTAATGGATGTTTTGGAAATGGATGACCCTGATTTGGCCGAGCAAATCAAAAGGCAGATGTTTGTCTTTGAAGATATTGTATTCCTGGATGACCGGGGTGTTCAGCTTGTGCTGCGGGAAGTTGAAACCAGAGACTTGGCTCTGGCTTTGAAAGGCTCCAGCGAAGAAGTCGCCGCCAAAATCTTTAGCAATATGTCTAACCGGGCGGCTACCATGCTGAAAGAGGACATCCAGTTTATGGGGCCGGTCAGGTTGCGGGAAGTTGAAGAAGCTCAGCAAAGAATTGTCAAGGTCATCCGCAAGCTGGAAGAAACCGGGGCTATTGTAATCTCAAGGGGTGGTGCAGATGAAATTATCTACTAGAAGAGCTGTCCTTAAAAATACTGCTATAGAAATTGCTTCACCGCGGCTTTTAGCTTGGGCTTACCCGAAAAAGGACCAAAATCAGCCTCAAAGTTGTCCAGCTTCCTCTCTTTTTGCTGTGCCGGAGCAGGTAATAGAGGCTGAAACCAAACTGGCCGAGGCGCAAGAGGAAGCCGCAAAAATACTGGCCGAAGCCCGGCGCAAAGCTGAAGCTCTTTTGGAAGCTGCCCAAAAAGAACGAGAAGAATTAAGAAAAAAATTGGAAGCTGAAGTGAGAGAGGAAATAATTCCTCAGGCCCGGGCTGAAGGTTTGCAAAAAGGCCTACAAGAAGCTGAAGCCCAGGCTGATAAGATAAAAAAACAGGCTAAACAATACCTGGAACTTGCCGAGAAAGTTTATCAAAAAGAACTGGCTAAAGTAGACCGGGAACTGGTGAACCTCTGTTTACAGATCAGTGCCAAGATCATTCATACCAGCCTGAAGTTTGATCCCACAATTGTGCTTAATATTCTACGCAATCTGACCCTTCTGCCCAAGGAAAAAGAAGGCTTGAAAATACATCTTTCCTTGTCGGACTATGAGTGGTACCAAAGACTTCCGGCGGAAGATAGGCTGCCCTATCAAGTTATTGTCGATGAAGCCTTAAAACCCGGAGACAGTTACCTGGAATGTGCCGAGGGAGTTTTCGAGGCCGGGATTCAAGCCCAACTTGATCTTTTGGGAGAGAAGTTGTTAGAGGAGCTGAAAAATGGCGAACTGGAAGGCTCTAGCCGACAAGGTTAATACTTGGGAAACAATAACCGCTTACGGCCTCGTATCCAGAATTACAGGTCTTCTGGTGGAAGCCGATGGGCCCAGGGTGAGTGTAGGCAAATATTGCCGGATCCTAAGTTCCCAGCGGGGAGTCCCGGCAGAAGTGGTGGGCTTTAAAGGAACAAAAACACTACTGATGCCTTTAGGTGATTTGGATGGTGTGGCCCCCGGGGACAAAGTTCTTCCTCTTAAAGAGAGTTTAACTGTTCCTGTTGACCATTCCCTTTTGGGGAGGGTCTTGGATGGGTTAGGGCAGCCTTTGGACGGTAAACCTTTACACACCAAGGAAGCTTACCCCCTGCATAACAATCCTCCCAGCGCTTTGTTTAGGCCGCGGATTACCGAGCCGCTATACGTGGGAGTTAGGGCAATTGATGGCCTGCTTACACTGGGCCGGGGTCAAAGGATGGGTATTTTCGCCGGTTCAGGGGTTGGCAAGAGCACTCTTTTAGGCATGATGGCCCGAAATACCGAAGCCGATGTCAACGTCATTGCCCTGGTAGGGGAAAGAGGCAGAGAACTGCGGGATTTTATGGAAAAAGACTTAGGGGAGGAAGGACTGAAACGCTCGGTTATTGTTGTCGCCACTTCCGATCAACCGGCTTTGATTAGGCTAAAAGCGGCTTTTACCGCTACTGCTATTGCCGAGTACTTCCGGGATAACGGCAAAAATGTATTGTTTATGATGGATTCCGTAACCCGTTTTGCTATGGCCCAACGGGAAATTGGGTTGACAATAGGCGAACCCCCTGCTACCAGGGGATATCCTCCTTCCGTCTTTGCTCTCCTGCCTAAACTTCTGGAAAGAGCGGGTATGTCGGAAAAGGGAAGCATTACCGGGATTTATTCCGTCCTAGTGGACGGTGATGACCACAATGAACCCATAGCCGATGCCGTCCGGGGGATTTTAGACGGCCATATAGTCTTAAGCAGGGATATAGCCGCCCAGAACCATTACCCGGCTATTGACGTGTTAAAATCCGTCAGCAGGGTAATGCATGATGTAGCTTCTCCGGCCATTCAGGCTCTGGCCGGCAAAATGCGGGAATACCTGGCTGTTTACCAGAATGCCAAAGACTTGATTGATATCGGAGCCTATGTGGATGGCAGCAACCCGCGGATCGACGAAGCCAAGGCCCATATCGAAAAAATAAACGCTTTTCTCTGTCAAGAAATTGAGGAAAAGTTCAGTTTTGAGGAAATGCAAGAACAGATGCAAAGTGTTTTCAGTGAAGTCAATAATTAGTGAGGTCAATAAGAAATGAGTTTTAAATTTCGTTTGGAAACCAGCTTGCATTTGGCTGAACAAGAACTGGATATTGCCCGGGGCTTTTTGGCAACGGAGCTGCGCAAATTGCAAGAGTTAAGCTCCCGGCGGGATAGACAGGCCGAATTGCTCCTTGAAGCTTTCAAAGGCCAGAAAAAGGCTTGCCTGGAGGAGCCTTGGAGTTTAAGTTTTTGGCAGTTGTATATTCGCGAACAAAAAGAAAAATTGCTTCAATTGATTGCGGAAGTCCAGGAGCAAGAGAAAAATGTCCTCAAACATAGGGAAAAGGTGGTCCAGTGCCGGATTAAAGTGGAGAAATTTAAAAGGCTTAAACAGAAAAAGTTTAAACTTTATTACATAGAAGAACTGCGCAAGGAACAGGCTGTGCTGGATGAAATTGCCTCTCTTCGGAGACAAGGGGGTTTTTCATGATATATGTAACCAGGCTAAACAGCAAAAAATTTGCCATTAATCCGGATTTGATTGAAACCATCGAAGAAACGCCGGATACGGTTATTACCTTAACCAATAACAATAAGTATGTTGTCAAGGAAACAGCCGCAGAAATTATTCGCAGGATAATTGAATTTCGCCGTGAGTGTCATCCGGACTTTAAGAGGAGGAAAACAGAAGGTGAGGATTGGAATTAGCAGAAAAATTTTCGCGCTCTTGGGGATTTTTCTTATCGGCATCGGCTTGGGGGCCGGAAGCATGATTGTCAAAGAGAAGTTTTTCCCTAAGGACAGTGCTAAGGAGGCTATTCAAAAGGAACAGGAAAAAATCGGCCCGCTGGTGGAAATGGAAGAACTTTTTGTTAACCTTGATGGCGGAGGCTTTATTAGGGTTGAGATAACTTTGGAAGGAGTTAACGCCAAGTCTAAGGAAAAAATCCAGGCCAAAGAGGTTTTTTTAAGAGACAAGGTTATAACGGTTTTAGGCTCTAAAGGCTTCCAAGATGTTCAAACTGACAACCGGGAAAAACTGAAAAAAGAACTTTTAACTGAGCTAAATAAAATATGCAACAATGAAATTAAAGACGTCCTATTCAAGAATTTTGTTTATCAATTTTAGAAGGGTTTCTTGCCAAGAGGGGGGGATTGGATGAGTGAAGTATTATCCCAAGCAGAAATAGATGCCCTACTGAATGCTTTATTGGACGGTTCCGTAGATGAAGAGACCATTAAAGCCTCCAGCCCTCAAAAAATCAGGGTCTATGATTTTAAAAGGCCAAATAAATTCTCCAAAGGACATCTAAATTCTCTGTTAAATATTCATGAAAATTTTTGCCGGAGTTTGGCAACTTATCTTGCAGGTAACCTGCATACTGCAGTGGAAGCTAAAGTTCTCTCCACCGAACAGATAACTTATGATGAATTTATACGTTCCTTGCCTTATCCGACAATCCTGGGCATTTATAATATGCTTCCTCTGGAAGGAAACGCTCTCCTGGAAATTAGCCCGACTTTGGCCTTTATCATTATTGACCGGCTTTTGGGTGGGCAAGGTTCCGAAAACGTCAAAAACAGGGATCTAACTGAAATTGAACGGAAGATTATAACCAGCAGGTTGAAGAGGATTGTCCAACTAATCGGCGAAGCTTGGACGGAGATTTTCGAAGTTAAGTCCGAGCTCATAAACATGGAGACTAATCCTCAATTTACGCAAATTGTTGCTCCCAATGAGATAGTTGTGGTGAGCACCATGGAAGTTAAAATAGACGAAGCCAGAGGAATGATTAATATTTGCCTGCCTTATATAGTTATTAAACCTATCCTGGACAAACTTAATACTTTATTACTTTTCTCTTCGGGGGTAAAAGCAGTAACGCCCGAAGAAAAAGAAAGGATCAGGAAAAAGATCGAATGGGCGAAAGTCCCTTTAAGAGTTTTTCTTGGCAGGACTCAAATTACGGTACAGGAACTTTTGTATTTGGAACGGGGTGACGTTATACCCCTAAATCAAAATATCAAAGAAGCTTTGGCAGTTTATGTGGGCGATTTTATGAAGTTTAAAGCGTTGCCCGGTTTAGCGGGAAATAAGATGGCTGTGCAAATCACTGAAGTAATTACTAAAGGGGGGGATAATAATGGCTAATGGAATGCTTTCCAAGGAAGAAATCGACGCTCTGCTTTCCGGGGCTATGGATTCAGACCTGGGCACGGAAGACAGTGCTTCCTGGGGAGATAACCGTATTGTTATCACTGACTTGGAAAAGGACGCCATAGGCGAAATAGCCAATATCTCCATGGGAACTGCCGCTACTACTTTGTCGCAAATTGTAGGCAAAAGAGTGGAAATAACAACACCTAAAGTTGATATAATTTCAGCCCAAAAGATTTTTGAAGAATACCCAATCCCGCATGTATTAATCGATGTTAAATATAAACGAGGGATTGAAGGCTCCAACATGCTTATTTTATCCCGTCGGGACGGTTCCATAATTGTTGATTTAATGATGGGCGGCCAGGGCTTAAATCCTACCGACGACCTTAATGAGATACAGCTCAGCGGGATTTCGGAAGCTATGAACCAAATGATGGGTTCGGCCGCAACTTCCATGTCCACGGTATTTAATGCTGTTGTGGAGATTACTCCTCCTCGGGTTGTTTTAAGTGACACCGGCAAGGAAGCTTCGGTTTTGCTTGCCAACCTTAATGCCAGCGAACCCCTGGTCAGGATTTCTTTTCGGATGGTGATTGAAGGGGTCTTGGACAGTTTTTTGCTTCAGGTCATACCTATGGATGTTGCCAAGAGGATGGCTACCCAACTCCTTGGCGGGATGACCGGCAAACAAAATTTGCCGCCTCAGGAGCCCAAGCCGGAAAAACCAAAACCCAAGCCAACACCGGCCCCGTCATCTTATCAGGCTCCGCCTCCCCCGCCTCCTGCACCTCAAGGCGGTTGGCAGGCATCATTGGGAATGTCTATGCCGCCTCATGCCGAGGCTAAGCCTACATTTGTGCAGCCGGCCCAGTTTGCGCCTCTTAATACAACGGAAATGCCTCCTTTGCCCAATAATTTGGAGTTAATTTACGATGTTCCGTTACAGGTCAGCGTGGAACTGGGGAAAGCTACTAAGACCATTAAAGAAATCTTGGAATTGGGGCCGGGAGCAGTGATTGAACTTGACCGCTTGGCGGGCGAACCTGTTGACATGATTGTTAACGGCAAGCTGATTGCCAAGTGTGAGGTGGTAGTGATTAATGAGACTTTCGGGATCCGCATCACGGAAATTGTAAATCCTGATGACCGCATAGACACTTTTAACTAAGGAGGAAAGAAGAAGTGGCTCATACAGTTATGTTAGTTGATGATGCAGCCTTCATGAGAATGATGCTTAAGGATATCCTTTCCAATAACGGCTATCAAGTTATCAGTGAGGCTGAAAACGGAGCAGTGGCGGTAGCAAAGTATTTGGAAACAAAACCTGATATTACAATTATGGATATCACTATGCCGGAGATGGATGGCCTGCAAGCCGTAAAAGAAATCAGAGCTCTTGACCCCCAAGCCAGAATAATAATGTGTAGTGCCATGGGTCAGCAAGCCATGGTCATTGAAGCAATTCAATCGGGTGCCAAGGATTTTGTTGTTAAGCCTTTCCAACCCGAAAGAGTGCTTGAAGCTTTGGCTAAGGCTTTAAGGTAGAGATGCCGAACAGTTTTAATGAAAACCAACCTTACGATCCCAGCCTGACGCCGTCTCCGGCTGCCGAGCCTTTTTCTTGGGCCAGCCTTATCGCTACTGTTGTTATTTTCCTGCTCATTCTCACTGTCGCTTTATGGCTGCTAAAAAAGTTAAACCGTTATACTGTACGTAGTATCCAATCTCCCTGGGTCAGGGTTCTTGACCGCCAAGTATTAAACGGCCAACAGACCTTGTACTTGGTGGAGATTGCCGGGAAAATTCAAATTTTAGGGGCTACTGACCATCATCTCACCAAAGTGGCGGAAATTAATGATCCGGCAATTGTTGCTGAGATCTTGGAAGAGATAGCCAGCCGTCCGGAAGAAAAAATGGACAGGTTCCTTATGGGTATTTGGAAAAGGCTGAAGAGAAGAAAAAGCAAGGACAGTTTTTCTCTCGAACTTGAACGACTGATCGAGGAGGATAAGAAATGAACTTTTCTCTCGATCTGACCCAGACCGGTTCTGTCGTGCAATTATTGATGCTGATTACTGTTTTGTCCCTGGCACCGGCCATTTTGGTTCTCATGACTTCTTTTGTGCGCATCGTTGTGGTGCTCTCTTTTGTGCGCAATGCTTTAGGTACACAACAATTGCCGCCTAACCAGGTTATTATCGGGCTTTCCTTGTTTTTGACTTTCTTTGTCATGATGCCCACTTTCTCGGAAGTAAACTCTACGGCCTTGCAACCTTATCTTCAAAATGAAATAACCAGGGAACAGGCTTTGGATAACGCTGAAAAACCTTTGCGTGCTTTTATGTTTAAACAAACCCGGGAAAAAGACCTGGAACTGTTCGTCGGTTTAGCCAATATGGAAAGGCCTCGGACCTATAGCGATATTCCCACTCATGTCTTGATACCGGCTTTTGTAATCAGTGAACTAAAAACGGCCTTTCAAATGGGATTTGCGATTTTCATTCCTTTTATGATTATTGACATTATTGTGGCCAGTACTTTAATGTCCATGGGTATGATGATGATGCCGCCCATGATGATTTCTTTGCCCTTTAAGATCTTGTTGTTTGTATTGGTTGATGGCTGGCACTTGGTAGTAGAATCCCTTGTTACCAGTTTTTACTAAAAGAGGCTAAAAACGTTTTTATATAAACTAGAGGCGCTTTTTGCATAACAAAATCAGTTTATTTATATAACCTAAATCCGCTTATTTGTATAATCTAAGCCGCATATTTATCTAACTTAAAAGGGGCACACCTGCTGAAATGAGGGATTAGTGATGACTGAAAACCAAATTCTCTACATGACCAAAGAAGCCCTGGCAACAGGAATTTTGGTCGGGGGGCCGATTCTTTTAGCCAGCCTTTTAGTAGGACTCATAGTCAGTATTTTCCAGGCTATGACTCAAATCCAGGAACAAACCTTATCCTTTATTCCTAAGATTTTCTCCATTGCCTTGATTTTAGTTTTATTGGGACCGTGGATGATCCGTACCATGACAGCGTATACTATTAATCTTTTCACGGATTTGGCTAATTTTGCCAGGTACTGAGGTTAATCCTCGCTAGATGGAGGAAGAGATTTGAGTTTAGCTGAACTTTTGCAGTGGAATATTGTCTTATTCTTACTGATTCTTTCCCGCTGGGCGGGGATGGTGATGATAGCCCCCGTCTTTGGCGCCCGGGGAGTCCCTGGGCTGGTTAAGCTGGGTTTGGCGGCGAGCCTTACGGTTATTCTTTACCCTTTAGCCCTGGCGCAAGCCCCGGTTATCCCAACTGGGCTGTGGCCCTTAACCTGGCTCCTTATTAAAGAGGTTTTAGTGGGTCTCACCCTAGGCTTTATTATTAATTTAATTACAGCCATTTTGCAGGGAGCAGGCCAATTAATAGATTTTCAGGTAGGATTTTTAATGGGCAATACCGTTGACCCGATTCATGGGACGCAGAGCCCTATGACCGGTAACTTTCTAATGGTTTTAACCACAATGTTGCTCCTGGCAACCAACTCTCATCACTATATCATTGCAGCTATGGCCAGGAGTTACGAATTTCTACCCATAAATCCTACGGCTCTTACTCATGGTGTGGGTTTCTTCATTGAAATCACCGCCCGGGTCATTGCTCTTTCATTGCAAATAGCTATTCCTGTTTATGGAGCTCTGGTCCTGGTTGATTTGGGAGTAGGCTTTTTATCTAAGACTGTTCCCCAGCTTAATATCTTTTCGGTGATTTTCCCTGTCAAAATTATTTTTGGTTTAGTTCTTTTCTATTTGATGATTTCTTATTTTGGAGAGACAGTCTCCAACATTTTTGACCTTACCATGAAGTGGGTATTTGAGCTTTTAAGGGGGTGGAGTTCATAGCAGAAAAAAGGTTTCCGGCAACCCCCAAACGCAGGCAGGAAGCTCGCAAAAAGGGACAAATTTTAAAAAGCCAGGAATTAATTTCAGCGGTAATGCTCTTAGCCTTGGTCGGTTTGCTGAAATTTTGGTTGCCGCGTATGTTGGAGAGGATGGCCGACCTTTTCCGCTATATCACCTCTTTCTCGGGGGAATGGACTGTCCGTTCCGTTTCCGAAATTATGGTCAATGTTTTCTTGCAGTCTTTCCTAATACTGGGGCCAATACTTCTGGTTTCTGCAGCTGTTGCTATCCTTGTTAATTTTCTGCAGGTAGGCGCTCTTATCACTGTCGAACCTCTTAAACCCCAGCTTTCAAGGCTTAACCCTCTTCAAGGTTTAAAGAGGATGTTTGGCCTTAAAGCTTTGGTCCAGCTGGTTAAATCATTATTTAAAGTAATTGTCATCGGCTATTTTTTGTATGCTGTTATCCGCGATAATATGAATGTTTTTCCGGCTCTCCAAGGTTTGACTGTTGGGCAGTCTGTAATTATTTTAGGCGACTTGCTGTTTGAATTGGCCTGGAAAGCTGCCCTGGCCTTTGTAATTATTGCTATAGCCGATTTTCTTTATCAATGGTGGGAATACGAAAAAAATTTGCGCATGTCCCAGGAGGAGATTAAAGAGGAGTTTAAACAAACGGAAGGAGACCCTCTGCTTAGAGCGCAAATAAAAAAAAGGCAGCGGATGTTTGCCATGCGCCGGATGATGGAGGACTTGAAACAAGCTGATGTGGTCATTACCAACCCTACTCACTATGCAGTAGCATTAAAATATGACCCGGCGAAACATTCCGCTCCCTATGTTGTCGCCAAGGGGCAAAATGAGCTTGCCCTAAGAATTAAAGCTATTGCGGAAGAAAACGATATTTTGATTATGGAAAACAAACCTCTGGCTCAGGCTCTCTATGCCCAAGTGGATTTAGGGCAGGTGGTACCGCCGGAATTATATAAAGCAGTGGCTGAAGTCTTAGCATTTGTTTATAAGCTTAACAAGCGCAAACGCTATTACTCCGCGTAGAAAGCTTGTCCTGAGCACAGTGAAGGCTTGTCCTGAACGTTGTGAAGGAACTTTGCAATTCAATTGTCATCCTGAGCGCAGCGAAGGATCTTATTTATAAAAAAAGATCCTTCGGGCTTTGCCCTCAGGATGACTGGAAACAGGATAATACTTAAAAGACGAAAGCAGGAGGCTAGTTATTCATGGCCACTACGGTACAGAGCAGGAGAATAACAAATAGTACAGACGTAATTGCCGCTTTTGGTATAGTTGGCATTGTGGTCATGATGGTAATTCCCATCCCGGCCGGTTGGCTGGATTTTCTGATAACTCTTAATATCACGGGCTCGGTTCTAATTCTGATGCTGGCTGTTTTTACCAAGGATCCCTTGGAATTTTCCGTTCTGCCTTCCCTCCTCCTAACCATGACTCTTTTTCGCTTAGCTTTAAATTTAGCAACTACTAAACTTATTCTTCTGGAAGCCTATGCCGGGGAAGTAATCCAACAGTTTGGGGAATTTGTCATTCAGAATAACCCGGTTGTCGGTTTTATCGTTTTTTGTATTTTGGTAGTTGTCCAGTTTATTGTTATTACCAAAGGCGCGGAACGTGTCTCGGAAGTGGCGGCCCGCTTTACTTTGGACGCTATGCCCGGCAAACAAATGAGTATTGATGCTGATTTGAATGCCGGAATAATTACTGAACAGGAAGCGCGGCTAAGGAGGAGAAAGATCCAACAAGAAGCGGATTTTTATGGAGCAATGGACGGCGCCAGCAAATTTGTCAAAGGTGACGCCATTGCCGCCATTATTATCTTGTTCATTAATATCATCGGCGGTTTTATTATCGGAATGGTAACCGGAGAAATGTCTCTTACCGAAGCTTTACATACCTACACTCTTTTGACTATTGGTGACGGGTTAGTTACCCAGATACCGGCTTTATTGATTTCCACGGCTACAGGTCTGGTTGTTACCCGGGCGGCATCAGATAACAATTTAGGACAGGATTTAGCCAAACAGCTTTTCCGGGTTCCTAAAGCCCTCTATATTACCGGAACTGTGCTGGTAGCCCTGGCACTTCTCGGATTGCCCAAACTGCCGCTAATCTTCATGGCGGTTCTCGCTGTTCTGCTGGGCTATTACCTGCAAAAAAGCACGGCGGTTAAAGTTGAAGAGGAGACTGCGGCTACCGTGCAAAGCGAAGTGGAAGAAGCCAAAAAGCCTGAAAATGTTATGAATATGTTAACCGTCGATTATATGGAACTGGAAATTGGTTATGCCTTGATTCCTTTGGTTGATGCCGGTCAGGGCGGAGACCTCTTGGATAGAATTGTGCTGATCCGCAGGCAAATTGCCGGAGAATTAGGTTTTATCGTGCCGGTAATTAGGGTGAGGGATAATATGAATCTTCAACCCAATCAATATGTGATTAAAATTAAAGGAGCAGAGGTAGCTGCCGGGGAATTGCTGGCTGACCATTATCTTTCCATCAGCAGCGGTCTTGATGATGATTCTATCCCGGGAATACCGACTAAAGAACCGGCTTTTGGCCTGGATGCCAAGTGGATTCATGCTTCCAACCGGGAACAGGCTGAACTGGCCGGCTGTACAGTTGTGGATGCCCCTACGGTTCTGGCCACCCATTTGACGGAAGTGATAAAAACCCATGCTCCGGAAATAATCAGCCGGCAAGATGTTAAAAAACTGATTGACCACGCTAAAGAACAGGCACCGGCGGTAGTGGAGGAATTAATACCGGATCTCCTCAGCCTGGGGCAAGTTCACAAGGTCCTCTGTAATCTATTAAGGGAAAGAGTTTCAATCAAAGACATGGTTACTATCCTGGAATGCTTGGCTGATTATGCGCCTTTGACCAAAGATATCGACAGGCTGACGGAGCATGTCCGCCAGGGTTTGGCAAGGCAAATTATCCAACCTCTTTTAGACAGCGAGAAGAAACTGCCTGTCCTTACAGTGGAACCTCGCATCGAACAACTGATATTAGATAACTTGCGACCTTCTGACTATGGCAATTATGTCAACCTTGATCCCCAAGTCATGCAAAAGCTAATAAAACAAATTGCCCTTCAAGTGGAAAAAATTGTCCTTAAGGGCTATCAGCCGGTACTTTTATGTGCTCCACTTGTCCGCATTAATTTAAAACGGATGACACAGCGGCAGATGCCTCATTTGGTTGTCCTTTCTTATAACGAATTAGTACAGGGTATTGAGGTTCAAGCCTTAGGAATGGTGGTGTTGGACGATGAGAGTTAAGCGTTTTGTCGGTGAAAATGTGGCTGAAACCATGGGTAAAATTAAACGGGAATTAGGGCCGGAAGCAGTTATCTTGCAAACCCGGCAAATTAAAGAAGGCGGCTTCTTTGGCTTTTTTGCCCGCACCAAAGTGGAGATAATTGCGGCTATTGAAGATAATCCCAATAGAGCTAAGTTGGAAAAGCTTCTGCCGGAGAAGCTTCCGGCACTGACTGTAAATAACGAGGTTATTAAGAAAGCCTATGAGGCTTATCGGGATAAAGAAAACGAATATGTCCAGGAAGGTTTCAAACAGGGAGCAGACAGCCAGCAAAATCTTTTCGACCAGAATCTTTTGGCAACAACCCAATCGGAATTAAAAGAAATGCATAATTTACTAAAAGAAATAAAAGGACAGTTAACTGCCAGGGAAGAAATTAAAGAGACAGTTCCCGAACCGGTGAAAAAGTGGGAGGATTTCTTAACGGGCAGGGGTATAAGCAAAGAGGTGGCAACCAAACTCTTAGCCCCTCTTCAAACCGAATTAAGTGCGGAGCAATGGGCTAATTCCGGCCTTGTTTTCGAAAAGATGAAAAAACAAGTGGCAAGGCTTTGCCGTAATACGGAACTTATCCGGCCGCGCAAATCCCGTTCTCTGATTGTCGCTTTGGTTGGCCCTACAGGGGTAGGCAAAACAACGACTATCGGAAAACTTACCGCCGGTTTTAGTATTATCGAGAAGCGCAAAGTTGCGTTGCTGACCGCCGATACCTACCGGGTGGCGGCAGTGGAACAGTTGAAGACTTTCGGCGAAATCATTGGTGTGCCTGTTGAAGTAGTGATGACACCGGAAAACCTGAAAGAAGCGATTGACCGCCATCGGGACAAAGAGCTGATCTTTATCGATACGGCCGGCCGCAGCCCCCATCACGAAATGCACATGGCGGAGCTGGAAGCTTTTATGCATAAGGCCAAGCCGGATATTACCATGTTGGTTTTAAGTGTTACCACTAATCTTTCGGATCAAATCAAAGTTTATGAGCGGTTCCGGAAATTGGCCACACACTTGATTTTGACCAAATTAGATGAAAGCGTTAGTTTAGGCTCCATTCTGGATCTTGTGGTTAATACCGATTTACCCATAACCTATTTGACCAATGGCCAGAATGTACCGGATGACATTGACGCGGCTACGCCGGAGAAACTGACCGCATGTATTCTTGGGGAGGTTAAACCCAATGTATGACCAGGCTAGCGCCCTGCGCCGGTTGGCAGGGGAGAGAGACTCGGCATTTGCAAAGAGTATGCGGGTTCTTGCTGTCAGCAGCGGCAAAGGCGGTGTGGGGAAAACCAGTTTGGTTGTAAATCTGGCACTGGCTTTAGCTGATTATAATTACCGGGTCATTATCCTGGATGGGGATTTGGGGTTGGCCAATGTAGATGTGGCCTTTGGTATTACACCCCGCTACAATATCAGAAATTTGCTAAACGGCGAGAAAAATATTGAAGAGATTATTTATCCGGTAGAAAAAGGCGTCAAGATCCTGCCCGGTGCTTCCGGGGTCATGGAACTGGCTAACTTGGATCGCGGGCGGTTGCAAAATGTCCTGGTTAATCTTGGCCGGCTGGAAAAAATGGCTGATATTTTGCTGATTGATACCGGGGCGGGTTTGGGGCATAACACTTTAAATTTTATTTGTGCTTCTGACGATTGTATTTTAGTACTTACTCCCGAACCACCGTCCATGACAGATGCCTATGGGCTTCTAAAATCTATCCACAAGCAAGCCGAGAAAATTAATGTGAATGTTGTAGTCAATAGGGTTAAAAGTGAAACGGAAGCGCAGCAGGCTTATGAAAGATTGGCTTATGCCGCTCAAAAGTTTTTAGGCTTTCCTCTTAGGCTGTTGGGTTGGATTTATGATGACCCCCTGGTAGGACGTTCTGTAATGGAGCAAAAACCACTGGCTTTATCCCATCCTCAAAGCCATGCCTACAAGTGTATTCAATGGATTGCAGGCAATGTTGTAGGTATCTACAGGCAACCGCCTACGCCAAACGGGGGTATTAAAGGATTTTTGTCCACCCTTTTAAGCAGCAATTAGCAAGGAAAGGCCTGAAAGTGAGTCTATTTGAAACAATTTGGGGATGAAAAAAGTGCTCTACGCAGACAAGCTTGAAGAAGGCCAATTTATTAAGGTCATTGTTGCGGAAGGAGAATACCAGGGCAGTTATCGGACTAAAATCGTGGCAGTCCAGGAAAATAGTACTCTCTCCATTGGAGTTCCAATGATAGAAGGAGAGTTTGTTCCCCTAAGGGTAAGAACTAAGATTGAAGTAGTTTTTTCAGACTCTATTTCAGCTTATTCTTTCCAGAGTACTATCCTGGAAAGACTCGCAGAGCCCATCCCCACTTTGATAATCAAATATCCGGGAATAATTCAAAAAATCCAAAGAAGAAAATATGTCCGTATTCCGTTGACCCGTCCGCTTAAATATAGGGTTTTCAGAGAACAAGGAAACGAAGACGAAAAGATCGGGGCCATGAAAGATTTAAGCGGGGGCGGTTTGCGCTTTCAAACCAAGGAAGAATTGCCATTGCAAACCAAATTGACCGTTAGAGCCAACATGGATACCAAAGAGTTGGAAATCCCAGGACTGGTTATTCGCACTACAAAAGACGAGGAAACCGATTTATATAATATCTCAATTCAATTTCTGGATATCTCGGAAAAGACTCGTGATGAGATAATAAGTTATGTATTTAAAATTCAAAGAGAAATGCTAAGAAAGGGTTTGATTTAGACATGGAAGTTCCTGCACTTTGGATTGAAGCTCTGAAAGAAGTGGGTAACATTGGTGCCGGACATGCGGCTACTTCTCTTTCCCATTTACTGCAAACCAGGATTGAAATGACTGTCCCAAGGGTTAGGTTAGTCCCTTTAGTGAGACTGCAGGAGGCCTTAGGACAACTGGATGCAACGAAAGTGGCTTTATATTTAAAAGTAATGGGTGAGGCTCCGGGGAAAGCTATGTTTATTCTTTCTATCCCCAGTGCCCAGCTCATAGCGCGGACTTTGCTTTGCAAAGGGGAACTTCCGGATATTTTTACGGATCAAATGGCGCAGTCTGCTCTCCAGGAAGTTGGAAATATCATGGTTAGTTCTTTTGTCATAGCTTTGACTGAGCTTTCCGGGTGTATGCTCCAGCCGTCCATTCCCGCTCTGGGTATAGATATGATTGGGGCGATGGTTGATTCTGTTCTTTTGGAAGAAGGTCATTTGGATGATAGCATTTTGATGATTGATACGATATTATCCGGGCAGGGAGATATGAAGGAAATGGAAGGGACCTTTCTCTATATTCCGGCTGAAGGATCCATTGAGAAGCTTTTGGGAGTATTTGGAATATGAGTAAGACAATAATGGTTGGAATGGGAGATTATAAAGTAGGCAAAGCGCCGGATAGGTTAATGACTGCCGGATTAGGTTCCTGCATTGGAGTTTGTATCTATGACCTTTTTTCTCATATTGGCGGAATGGCTCATATCATGCTTCCCAACTCCCGTGAAAGTAAAGCGACCGGTAACCCCGCCAAGTATGCCGATACTTGCCTGGAAATGTTACTGGAAGACCTTCTGAAGATGGGAGCGGTCAAGTCCAGGTTAAAAGCGAAAATGGCCGGTGGGGCCCAAATGTTTTCTTTTGGCGGCAAACCCCCTATCTTAAAAATTGGGGAGAGAAATGCCGAGGCAGTCTGCCAGGAGTTGGCCAAAGCCGGAATACCCTTGGTGGCTGCGGATACCGGCGGTACTTTTGGCCGTACTATAAACTTTGATATTCAGACCGGCGACTTGCATGTCAGGACAATTAATTACGGTGAAAAGGTGATTTAATGGCTAGGCCTAAGCAAGAGACCTTAGAGAGTTTAACTTATCTACTTGCGCTTTTGGCCGCAGGAGTTGTGCTGCTATTCTCAGTCCTGAACAGGTATCATTTTTTGGCAATTATCTTCCGGACAATGGCAGCGTTTTTCCTCCTTTATTTTCTTGGCCAAGGGTTACTGGCAATCTGGAATAACGTCTCGCCCCGGCCGGTCGAGCCTGTCAAGGATAAAGTTGATGTCCTTTTAGACCAGCTGAAAACTTTTACTGAAGATGGGAGCAACAAAGAAGTTCAGGAAGATACCTCGTTTTCATTAGATATTTACAAAAAAAATATCCCGGGACAAATAAACACGGACTTGACCGACAAATTACCGGATTCTAAACAAGCTGAACTTGCTAAAAAAATGGGTTGGCAATAACAAGAGGAGGTGTCGGACTGATTGTACGGCGGACAATATAATACTAACGGGCAAAACGCTTGGACCGAAGAGCATTTAGAGAAGTATTTGCCTCTTGTTAAACGGATTTCCGGCCGACTGGCAATGTCTTTGCCTGCTCATGTAGATGAAGAAGATTTAATCAGCTACGGTGTATTCGGTTTGCTGGATGCTCTGCAGAGATTTGAACCTTCCCGCGGCGTCAAATTTGAGACTTACGCCGCTTTAAGGATTCGGGGCTCAATTATTGATGGTTTAAGGGCAATGGATTGGGTTCCCCATTCCGCCCGCCAAAAGGTAAAAAAAGTCCAACAGGCTTTTGCTGAGCTGGAAGCCTTGCATGGGAGGTATCCTTCAGTTGAAGAAGTTGCCAAATTCTTAGGACTATCTGTGGATGAAATAAACGCTACCATTCTTCAAGGACAATATATGACTCTTGTGCCTTTGGAGGAAATTTCGGGAAAGGATAATGATGATACTAATTATTCTCCACTGGAACAAATCATTGACCCCAAGTCCCAAGAATCTTTTCAACAAATTGAAAAGGAAGAGCTCAAGGGAATTTTGACTGAGGCTATTGCCAAACTATCCGAGAAAGAGAGGATGGTTATTGCCTTATACTACAGGGAGGAACTCACTTTAAAAGAAATTGCCGCTGTTATGAATCTCTCGGAATCAAGGATATCGCAAATTCACTCCCAAGCGATTTTTCGCTTGCGTGGTTACCTCAGCAGGCAAAAAAAGAATATATTTTAGGGTTACTTCAGCCGAAAGGAGTAACCTTATTTTATTTTGGCTCTCTGTCAAATGTTGGGGTTAAGTCCGAAAACAGAGAGTAAATAAACCAAGCACTTGAAGATGTCTTCATTTGATGTGCCCCCAATCATTAGATTTTTAGATTTAACTTTTGGTGGGCAGTA
>DUML01000101.1 GCA_012839895.1 Peptococcaceae bacterium
AACGTAATGCTTATGGTTTCAGGAAATTTACCCGTTTTAGAACCCGTATCTTACATTGTTGCTCATAAATTAAAAGTGGCAAGTATTCGACTGAATACCTGCCACCCCAACATTTGACAAAGAACCGAAATAAAATTATTCAAAAAAAAACCAGCGCGGAATAATTATTATGTCCGGCTGGTCTACATTAATAAAAAACTCCCGATTCCTCTTAATGCTAAACAATAAAACTATTTATTAAAGATTTGAAGCCATCGCAGTTATTGAACAATTTGCGAGTCAATCTTCCCATCAAAATAAAGCAAATCTCCTTCCGGATATTGCCAGACTGCTTGCAAAACTGTTGGCTGAAGAATACCTTCTTCATTCCTCTCGTACCCGGTGTAAATTGCCGACCAAGGGATATTTTGCTCCTTGCCGTCAAAATCAACAGCCACCCGGTCATTGGTAGTAAAATTAAGCACCTCTCCGGCTTCATTAAAGGTGAAAACACCGCTGGCGTTTTGCCCGTAAGCGCTGATCGTGGCCCGTGCATGCGTATCGTCAATTGCTTCCCAAGTAATATAATGCTGTAGAGCGATATTGGGAACATACAAACTTTCGGCAAGCACAGTAACTAGACAAGCCTTATCCATAGTTGCTCCCTTTTGCTCAAATAAAGTAAACACTTTAGCGAGCACACCTTTCATTGAGCCAGTTCCCTGTTTATAGCTGTCAAAACCCTGAAACGGTATACCGTACATCTTACTGTCAATAAAAGCCAGCCGGTCCGGTTTTTCAACAAAATTATACTGGGTATAGTCAATATTAAGGGTTGGCTTGTTAACACCGGTCGCAAAGGGTACATCCTTAAATTCTGTTTTCTTCCAGGACATCTTAGGGGTGCCAAGGTAGCCGCAATGGTTAAAATATTTTTGGACTGGTACGGGGAGCTTAGCAATATCCTGTTCAGAAAATAGTTCTTCCGTAGAATTTGTTTGCCCGGTAAGTTCTTGGGCGGTTTGCTTGAATTCTGACTTTAAGGCGGAATACGGTTGCATAAAGAAAAGACCACTTATGGCAATAACTCCTAAAATAATCCCTAAAATTATCATTCTTTTACTCCTCAATCTCTTTTTTAAATTTTTCATTTTCTTTCTCCATATTCAAAATATTTTCACCAAGTCTAACTAAACCTTGATAAAACCCCTCAGTCAACTCAGCGTCAAATCCGTCAAATAGCTTTCGTATAAATTCCAATTCCCTTTTTTCCCTTTGGGCAAAATAAGTACTGAATTTAGGTGTGAGCCTGATCCGTAAAGCTCTGGCGTCATTTGTGTCTCTCGCGATTGTCAGAAACCCGCTTTCTTCCAGAGCAGTGGCAATGCGCTTAGCGTTTTGCCTGGAATAACCGATTACCTCAGCAACCTCACTGAGGGTTGGAGGTTCTTGAAATTGAGAAACACTCACCAAGAAAAGCCATTGCTTAATGGTAACATTCTTGTCAAAAGCGTCCCCTAAGGTCTGCAGCTTATTGGCCAGAATAAAGATAGTCCCAAAAATTGTGGCCTGCTGCTGCAGTTCAGTCATATTGGAATCATCCCCTTTCCAAAACCAAAAGGTAACATATTACGTTATTATTATACGTAACATGTTACCTAATGTCAACAGCTTTAATTATAAAATCATTTTTTCATATAAATTATGTGTTATTCAATATCACAAGCTTCAAAAAAGAGTGCCGGCCAACTTTGTCCGGCTTTAAGTAACTTCCCGTCAAAGAAATAGACCGCCCACCTTATATTGGTGACGGTCTATCTGTTTATTTATTCAGGTTCTATAATAAATGTTGGGGTAAGCAGCAGGAAAAAAATAGAGCATAAGCGAAAACCTACCGAGTAAATAAACCCACAATCATTTACAGGAGGTTTTGCTTATGCTTAATTCTAATTATATCCA
>DUML01000122.1 GCA_012839895.1 Peptococcaceae bacterium
CATAGAAGGCGTTGACCTTGACGGCGACGGTAACATTAACGGCATATTCAGCGGCACAGTGACAGGAGCTCTAAGCGGAGGATTTGCCAATATCACTCACTTCATTGGCAGCCGAGTATCCGGCGACTCCTTAAGAGGAATGGACGAAGCCGGTGCCTGGACATTAGACGGAAATAAGATAACTTACACCAATGAGACCATTAAATCCATCCTTGAAGGCCTTGAAGCTACCATAGACAGTGTCCGGATATCTGTAACCGGCCTGGAAATCCTGGTAGGCAGCGATAAAGGAGACACCTTTACAATTAGCGGTACCGTACCATACTCCTTAATAGGCGGAGCCGGTAACGATACCTTTAGCTTCGCAGACAAAGCCACCTTGCAAGGCAGTATAGACGGCGGAGCGGGCCAAGACACGCTGGACTTTAGCCTTTACGAAACAGCGCGCAACATCGTGCTTACCGCCGTAGGAGAGTATGGCTTCTCCGGTAGTGAAACTGCTCTAACAGGAGGATTTGCCAATATAGACAACCTAATCGGCAGTTCGGCTAATAATGACCGCTTGACCGGAGTCAACGATTCAGGCCTCTTTAGACTAGGTACCGGTCAGAACGCAGCAATACCCGAATATGAAAGCAGTGGCAAGATTCTAACCTTTAGCGGCATAGAAAACTTGTATGGCGGCAGCGCAAATGACCTCTTTGAAATCAGCGGCCGGCAGAACTACAACCTCAATGGCGGAGCCGGCGATGATACCTTCAAGTTTATCGGCGCAGCAGAATTAGACGGCACCATTGACGGCGGCAGCGGAGTTAACACCCTGGATTACAGCTCTTCCGGCTACCAAGATGACCAAGGCAACAATGTCGGCGTAACCGTTGACCTGTCCAAAGGTCAGGCTACCGGCGTAAGCGGTGGCGCAGAAGGAAAAGTACAAAACATCAGCAACCTGATTGGTAGCGATTATGATGATATTCTCATCGGCGATGACAAGGACAATGTCATCAAAGGCGGCAAGGGTAACGACCACTTAGAAGGCCGGGGCGGATACAACACCTATGTCTTCGAGGAAAACTGGGGTAGTGATTATGTTGTAAACTCCTCCGGTCAGGGAACCTTAGACTTCAGTGCCCTGGGCTCAAATTGGACATTGAATTTTGACCTGACGGCTAAGAAAGTAATCGGTTTCGAAGAATACTTCAGAGGTTTGGGCGTCAATAAGCGTATTCTGACTGACTCCGACAATGATACAAACGAATTAATTTATAGCGGAATCAGTGCTTTCAAGACCGGTGACGGTACTAATGTATTTACAATTTCCGACTATCAAAAAGCAGATATCATCGGCAAAGACGGTAACGATATCTTCAGATTTATCGGCGATGGGGTTCTGGAAGGAATAATCGACGGTGGCGGAGGATATAACATTTTAGACTTCAGTGAGTATAATACAGCCGTAACCTTCGACCTGGGGGCTAAGAATGTTACCGGCCTTAATGGGTTAATCCTTAAAGGGTTCACCAATATTCAGAAGATCATAGGCAGTAATTACGATGATACGGTCAGAGGCGCAAACGCTGACAGTCAATATGACATTACCGGGGAAAACGCCGGTAAGATTACTTGGAAGATTACTTACGAAGGCCGGGAAGTTGAGGTTAGCTTCGACTTCGAAAGCATTGAGAACCTCATTGGCGGTAGCGGCAATGATACCTTTGCCATTATCGGCCAAGGACGCTTAACCGGCTTTATCGATGGCGGTACCGGCTCCAATACCTTGGACTACAGCCAGTATAACAAGGGAGACAATACCGGCGTTAAAGTTGACCTGTCACAAGATAATCGTTCGGCTACAGCCATTGGCAATGGTGAAAAGGGTATGATCAGCAATATCCAGAATGTGGTCAGCTCCCGTTATGATGACGAATTTATCGGCCATGAAACCGAATCGAACACCTTTATCTTTGAAGATGACTGGGGTAACGATACAATTAACCCGGGCGGCGGCCAAAATATCCTGGATCTCTCCCGGATGACCGTAGGCTTAACTATAGCCTTGGACTGCATTGAAGAATTGCTGGTAGACGAAAACCTGGAGGATGAAATCACTGTATATCATTACCTAATTGAAGTTAAACATCTTGACTCTAATAACAACATCCTTAATCATATCTTTATAACCTGGGATAACCAAAATAACACCTTCAAAGAAATCCGCGGCAGCCAGGGTCAGAATAAATACTATCTTAATGCCGACTACACCGCAGACCTTTATGGCGGTAGAAGTGACGATACCTTCTACATTGCCGACGGCGTAACCTTGACCGGTAAGATTGACGGCCGGGGAGGCAACAATACACTTGACTTTAGTGAGTATAAGACCGGCAGAGATATTACCCTTACCGGACTGGGGGCGGAAAGCGGCTTTAACGGAACCGAAAAGAGTCTGACCAAGGGATTCTACAATATAAGTGTATTGCTTGGCAGCAGGGCGATAGACGTATTAAGAGGAGCAAATGCTGACGCAACCTTCATTTTGGATGCTACCTTTATAGGTCAGGATATCTGGAATAAATACTACCTGAACCAAGACGATACCATAATACTAACCTTTACCGCATTCGAAATACTTCATGGCGGCAGTAAGGACGATACATTCAGAATAACCGGTGTGCAGAAATATGACCTTTACGGCGAAGCCGGCAACGATACCTTTATCTTCGCTGACGGCGCCAAACTGGTGAGCGGCACTAACGTAAACGACAACGAACAATACGGCGGCAACATTGACGGCGGTAGCGGCAATAACACCTTAGATTATTCCGCTTACACTATCCCCCGCAGTTTCACTCTAACTGGCGAAGGCAGTATGAGCGGCTTTGACGGTCGGGATGACAGTCAGGTACTCAGCCTGGCCGGAGTGTTCCTGAATATTACGCAAATCTTAGGCAGCAAAGCTATGGATTCCCTGGCCGGCCTTAATAAGGATTCCACCTGGCAGATTAGCGGGCATAACAGTGGAACGTATCAAAGCGGCAAACTTGTTTTAGCCTTTGCTGACATTGAAACCCTTATTGGAGGAGCCGGTGCTGACCATTTCCGCCTGGAAGACGGAGCAACCTTAGATGGCAGTATTCAAGGCAGTGGTGGTATTGATACCTTGGATTATTCAGCATATCTGACGGATATTAAAGTTGACCTGACGGCCGATTTGGCAAGCCATATAGTCAAAGGTATCAGCAGCATTGAAAATGTCACCGGCGGACACGGAAACGACGAAATTATCGGTGACGACAAAAACAATGTTTTAATCGGCGGGCCTGGCAATGACACCATCTACGGTGGCGGCGGCAATGATACCTTAGACGGCGGCGAAGGTGACGACTCCTTAAGCGGTGGAGCAGGAGACGATACCTTAATCACCGGCAGCGGCCACAATATCTTAAGTGGTGGGGAAGGCAAGGATAAAGCTATTGTAGCTTACGGGTCCACCTATGAGGCAGATTATGATGACATAGAGGACTGGGTATTCCTGGCGCCTCCTTCAAGTGGCGGCGGTGGCGGCGGAGTAACTCCTCCTGCTGAAGTTAGCAAGGATATAGACAGCAGTACCGGTGGTGTACTTGAATTCAGCGGCGGCTCCATAATCATTCCGCCGAATGTCCTCCCGGGCAATGCCACCATTAACGTCAAACCTCTAAGCCCCGGCGAAAGTGAAGGCCTCCTGCCTGCTTCCTTAGGATTAACCTTAGGCAGTGAAATCTATGAAATTACCACCAGCGGCGAAACCTATTTCGGAGAAGACAAATTCATAACAATAATCCTGGAGTTTGATCCTGGTAAGATTGGCTTAGGCCGCAGACCGGTAATCCATTACTACGATGAAGAACAGGGTAAATGGGTAGAAATTGAAACAGAAATAGAGTATGACGAAGTAACCGGCAAATGGCGGGCAATAGCAAGAGTCAACCATTTAACCAAGTTTGCGGTCTTAGGCACTTCCTGGCGGCCTTACCTCAAAGACAGGTACTTGACGGCTGTGGCTATCTCGCAGATGGGTTGGGAAAAAGCGGACTATGCGGTCTTAGTCCGTGGCGATGACTTTGCCGATGCCTTAAGTGCCGGACCGTTAGCCCAGAAATACGGCGGGCCTCTCCTCTTAACCAAACCAAAAGAAATTTCTAAAGATACTCTTAATGAGTTAAGGAGATTGGGTGTTAAGAAAGTCTTTATTGTAGGTGGAAAGCAAGCCGTATCCGAGGATGTTGAGAAAACGGTCAAAGCTTTAGGCCTAACAGTAGAGCGTATCTCCGGTAGAGATAGATATGAGACAGCGGTCAAGGTAGCGGAAAGAATAGGACTGGGACCGGAGAGCAGTGTCTTTATAGTTAGCGGCAATAACTTCCCGGATGCCGTCTCCGTTTCGGCCATAGCGGCCCAGTTGGGAATGCCGATCCTCTTGACAAATCGAGAAGCCTTACCGGAGAGCGTGGAAAGTTACCTTGCGACCAATAAAGTCAGTGAAGCCTTCCTGGTAGGAGGAGAAAGAGTAATTGACAGCTTGGTAGAAGAAGGTCTAAGGGGACTTACTGCAAACACTCAAGGTAAGGAGAGCACTCCAGGGGTTAAAGTAACCAGACTGGCCGGAGAAGACAGATATGGGACTAACCTGGCGGTATTAAAATACTTTGCAGATAACATCGATTGGAAGAACCTCTATATAGCTACAGGGCAGGATTTTGCCGACGGGTTAACCGGAGCAGTTCTGGCTGCCCGGACTTCCGCTCCGCTCATATTAACGCGAGAAGTTTTGCCTCCCGCTACGGCTCAGTACTTGCAGACTATGCTTGAGCCTGCCACGGAGATAACGGTGCTGGGCGGCGAAAGGGCGGTACCGGAAGCACTTTTGAATAC